>UROA01000081.1 GCA_900549355.1 uncultured Collinsella sp.
CCCTGCGGTCGCTCTCCCCGCTGGAGTGCTCGGAGGGCGTCAGGCCGACCCACGCCGCGAACGAGCGGGCGTTCGACTGGATAGAAAAACGCCCGTCGGCGGTGGTGCCGGCGGGCGCTGCTGTGCGATATGTTGCGTTGTGGGCTTAGTGCCTCATAAAGTGGTACTCGATCACATTGCTGTAGGGGTGACCCGGGCCCACAATGCCCTGCGGGAACAGCGGCTGGTGCGGCGTGTCGGGGTACATCTCTGCCTCGAGGGCAAAGCCGGCGCCCCAGCTATAGTTGGCATCGTCCTTGGCGTGCTCGTCGCCCAGCCAATTGCCAGTGTAGAGCTGCACACCCGGGGCGGTGGTGTAGTAGTCCAGCTCGCGGCCGGTCCACATCTCCTCGACATGCAGGGCGCGGCGCAGGTTGCGACCGTACTGATAGTCATCGATGCACAGGCAGTGGTCGTAGCCGCGTGCCTGCTTAATCTGTGGATCGTCGGCCTCCATGCCAGGTGCGACGGGGCGCAGCTCACGGAAGTCAAACGGCGTGCCCTCGACTGGAGCAATCTCGCCGGTGGGGATGTTCTGCTCGTTGATGGGCAGGTAGTGGGCAGCGTTAGCAACAAAGAAGTGCTCACAGTCCATGCCGGCGTTGTGACCGGCAAGGTTAAAGTACGTGTGGTTGGTCATGGACACGTATGTGGCGCGGTCGCTCTCACAGCCATATTCGATACGGAAGCAGCCGGTGCGCGTCACGGTAAACACGGCCGTAAAGGTGCGGTTGCCGGGCAGGCCCAACTCGCCATCCTCAAGCGAGGTGGTCATGCGCACGGCATTGTGGACCTCGTCGAGCTCAACGTCCCATACGCGCTTGTGCAGACCATGCTCAAGATCGCTGTGCAGGTTGTTGGCGCCCTCGTTGGCGGGCATATGCCAGTCCGTGCCAGCGATGGTGATCGTGGCACCTGCAGTGCGGTTAGCCACAGGTCCGATGGTCGCGCCAAAGCAGGCGGGGTTGTCAAAGTAATCCTCGAGCTTATCGAAGCCCAGCACCACATCGCGCACGTTGCCGGGGATATCGGGCACGTCGATGCCCAACACGGTGGCGCCATAGTCCATAATGCGAACGCAGATCTCGGGCCCGTTGAGGGTGTAACGATGAACGGGGGTACCGCACGGCGCGGTGCCGAAAAGCTCGGAAGTGATCATTTGGTTCCTAACATCGAGATATTTCGGACAAACTGTAGCGCGAACAGGCGAGATTATCACTACACCCCACTAAAGCAGGGGGTATTTTTCTCAAAAAAGTGATGATTGGAGCTGTGCGGGCGTTCATTTCTGACGCGTACGAGTCTGATACAATTTGTTCGTTACTGTTTGAATGATATGCGCGCAAAGAACGGCGAGGATTCATCGTGATTAAGGCAGAGCGACAGGATAAGGTTCGTCAGCTGCTCGAGGAGCAGGGCACGGTCTCGGTTAAAGAGATTTCTGATGCGTTAGGTGTCTCGGATATGACGATCCGCCGCGACCTTGAGGAACTTGCGAGCCTGGGCGAGATCGAACGCGTGCACGGTGGAGCCCGCAGTGCGCAGGGCCGTCCACATGCTATGTTGCGCCATGAGTATTCGCACAGCGAAAAGCGCACCAAGCATGCCGAGGAAAAGCTGCAGATCGCGCGCCGCGCCGTGGAGCTTATCGAGGAAGGCTCGACCATCTTTTTGGGTACGGGCACCACGGTTGAGCAGATGGCCTCGATGCTGCCGGCGTGCCGCCTGCGCATCGTGACTAACTCGCTTTCGGTCTTTAACCTGCTTGAGGCGCGCGAGGACTGTGACCTGTGCCTGGTAGGCGGCATGTACCGTCGCCGCACCGCCGCTTTTGTGGGACCAACGGCCGAGGATACCCTGCGTGCACTGGGCATCGACGCGGCGTTTATCGGCGCCAACGGCATTTTGGACGGCGACGTGTCCACGTCTAACATGGAAGAGGGCCGCATCCAGCAGCTCGCCTTTAGCAAGGCCGATTCACGCTACCTCATCGCCGACTCCAGCAAGATCGGCAAGCGCGACTTCTACACCTTCTGCCGCCTGGACAGTTTGGATGCCGTGGTGTGCGAGCCGGGCGTCGCCGCCGAGGATCGTGTCGCCATCGAGGAACATACGCGGGTCATCTGCTAGCTAATGCTACAGACGATACTTCTGCCCCTGCCGGCGCAGGGGTTATCGCTTCACAATGACGCGTAAATAACTTTGGGCAACAAGGATGAGGCTATTCTGGGATATGACTAGACTCCGTATTTCGTCTTTATGTCCCTTGAGAATGAATCGTAGTCTTCATAGAGCCCCTCTCTGCTTTCATCCTCGGCGTGGTTTACACGTTCAAGGAGCTTATCCTTTGGAGCCTCTTTTGTTATTGCGGCCTCGCTATCGGGTATTGTGGATTGCAAGAATAGTTCTAGAGCATGGACGTCTTTGAGTATGTAGCCCGTCGAACGACCCGCTCCTGTTTTTTCGATTGCGCTGCAACTAACAAGCTGACCGAGGGTTCGTTTAACGGTAACCTCGCTGATATCGGGGCAGTTGGATCGGATGTCGGATTTCTTAATGACGCCGGGTCTCTGTTGAAATAGAACGGCGATGCGCGCTTGCTTCGACATGGGACGAGTGCTTGATTCAATTAGGGTACGCTGCTCGAGCTGTCGGTAGGCGGCCAGGGTTGTTCCGAGCATGAAACGGATAAAGGGTGCTTCGGTGTTTTGATTTTCATTCCATCCAATGGAGCTTGCAGCGAGGGCGTTGTAGTAGAGCGCCTTGTTGTCTTCAATAAGTCGTTCGATGCTGATGTAACGCGCAACGTCGTATCCAGTCTTTTCGAGTAGCAGCGTTGTAAGGAGCCGGCTCATCCTGCCATTGCCATCGTTGAAGGGATGAATGCTGACAAAATCGAAGATGAAGCGGAATGATATAAGGAGGGGGTCGCAAACTTGACGAGATAAGGCGTCGTTGAGGGACCGACAGGCTTCTTCGATAAGTCCGGGGGTTGCTAGGGCCGAAGGCGGCCTAAAGCGCACAAATCGATTGCCTTGATCGTCGATGGAGATGATTTCGTTATCGCTATCTTTCCAATGGCCCCCATACGAGATTGCTGTGTGTACCATGAGGTCACGATGCAACTGCAAAATGACCGATGGCGTTACGGGAATGAAATCGTGCTGCTCGTGAATAAGCGACAGCGCATCTCGGTATCCAGCGATTTCTTCCTCTGCGCGGGAGCTTGGCTTGGCGGAATACGCCATGATTGCTTTGAGTCTTTTTTGGGTGGTAACAATTCCTTCAAGTCCGTTGGAGGATTGGGTGCTTTGGATCTTAGCTTCCTCCATAAGTGACGATAGAAGTTCGGGTTTGACTTGACTCAGAGCAAGCTGTCGGCCTTTATGCTCGCGTATCGAGAGGAGGAGGTTGGTGATTGGAGTTGCTTCGAGTTCCGCTGGGACTGTGGTGTAATCGAACTGGCGCATGCGGCTCCTTTCGGTATCACGAACATACTTTCGATATCATAATACCATTAAATGATATCGAAAGTATGTTCGTGATACCGAAAACTAGAAACCATGCTTCATAACTGCTTGGAAAGTTCGGATTTGACTATCTTATTGTCTTGATCTGTAACAGGTAGACGGTCGAAAGTGGGCTACGTGTTACAGATTGAGATTTTTTGACCGGACTCCTGTTTGTCTCGATCTGTAACATTTAAGACCGAAAATCCCAGTTAGATGTTACAGATCGAGACGAATGATCCGCTCGGGCTCACCAAAAACAAAAAGGCCGCATGCGAACCCGTGGAGGGATTCGCATACGGCCGACAGGGGGTATGCGGCGGAAACTAGGCCATAAGCAGGCCGGTCTCCGCGACGTTCTTGTACCAGTACGCGCTCGCCTTGGGATAGCGCTTCTGGGTCTCAAAGTCGATGTAGAACAGGCCGTAGCGCTTGTTATAGCCGTTGGTCCAGGAGAACTGGTCCTGCAGCGACCACACAAAGTAACCGTCGACGTTTACGCCGCCGTCGATTGCCTTGAGGATCCACGCGAGATGCTGGCGCATGTAGTCGATACGAGGGGCGTCGTCGATAAAGCCATCCTCGAAGTCGTCCTTATAGCCCATGCCGTTCTCGGTGATGTAGATCTTCTTGTAGTTGGGGTAATCGTTCTTAATGCGGAGCAGCAGGTCGTAGAGGCCCTCGGGATAGATGATCCAGTCCCAATCGGTGGTGGGTACGCCTTCGCGCACGCATGACTCGCCCACGCCCTTGAGGAACCAGCGCGAGGAGCCCTTGTCGCCGGTGCCATTGTGGTTGATGTCGTTTTCGCCCTCGGCGGCACGCAGGAACTGGCACTTGTAGGTGTTGACGCCCAGGCAATCGTTGTAGGGGAGCGCGGCGGTCAGCGCGGCGATGTCCTCGTCGCGGACGTCGAGCTCGCCGCCGGCGATATGGGCCAGCTTGGTCGCAGCCTCCATGGTGTCGGCTGCATAGTGGCCGCGGAAGGTGGCGTCGAGTACCCAGCGGTTGTTGATGACGTCGGCCATGCGAGCTGCCTCGCAGTCGGCGGCGTTGTTGGGGTCGAGGGGATACTTGGGCTCCAGGTTCTGGACAATGCCGATCTCGCCCTCAAAGCCGCCCTCATGGAAGGCGACGACAGCCTTGGCGTGGGCCACCATCATGTTGTGCATGAGCTGGAAAGCCTTGTCCAGGCGGTACTTCTCGCCGTGCGGCCAGTTGCCGACGATAAAGCTGCCCTCGGCGGTTGCGGGAATCTCGTTAAAGGTAAACCAGTGCTTGACCTCGGTGAACTCGGCAAAGCAGAACTTGGCGTACTCGACGAAGGCGTCGATGGTCGCGCGCGTCAGGAATCCCTCGCCGCCGTTCTGGTAAAAGGCCTCGGGCGTATCGAAGTGATCGAGCGTGACATAGGGGATAACGCCGGCTTTGTTGCAGGTGGCGAAAAGCTCGTGATAGAAGGCAACGCCCTCGGGGTTAATCTCGCCGGTGCCACTGGGGAAGATACGGCTCCAAGCGATGGAGACACGAATGCCGTTAATGCCGAAGCGCTGGCACAGGTCAATATCGACCGGGTACTTGTTGTAGAAATCGCTTGCGGGGTCGGGGGAGAAGCGACCCTGAGCAGCCAGGAAATCGTCCCAGGGCACTTTGCCCTTGCCGTGCGTGCGGGTCTCGCCCTCAACCTGGTAAGCGGCGGTGGCGCCGCCAAATACAAAGCCGTCGGGGAACTGCATGGGGTTGGTCATGAGTCATCCTTTCTGTGGGATACGAATAGGGAGAGGTGCCCGAACTGGGGATCCGGGCACCAACAGAGGGAGGAACTAGTCGAGGTTCTCGCGGAGCCACTTGATGGCGCCAGCGGGGTCGCGGGTAAGGTCGATATATTCCTTACCGCGGGGAGCGAGCAGCTTAATGCCCAGACGATCGGTGTCGGCCTTCATGTCGTTGTAGTAGCTACGAACCTGCGGGGCAAGCACGATGACGTCGTACTGATCCATGATGGCAGTGTGCTGACCATAGGCGCCTGCGGAGGAAGCGATGTTCTCTCCGGTCTGCGCGGCACCTTCCTTGATGGCGTTGGCGAGCATGGCAGAGGTGCCGGCGCCGGCGCACAGGACGAGGACCTTCAGGCCGTCGACATCCTTCTTGGCGGATGCGTCGGCGGCGGGCTCGGACTGATCGGCGACAGGCTCGCTGTCGGCGGCAGCGGCGGTCGTCTCGACGGAAGCGGTGGTCTGCTCGACAGCGGGCGCAGGGGCGTTGGCGGCGATGGCAGCGGCACCATTGGACTCGAGACCCAGCTCGGCGACGCGCTCGGCCTCCTGGTCGCAGAGCAGCTTATCGTATGCCTTCAAGAACGGCAGGTAGATGATGGCGTCCAGCAAGATGATGATCGCGACAAACACCAAGGCGATAAGCTGGAAGTTCGTGGTGATGAAGATGCCGATGGGGGCAGGGGTGGCCCAAGGCACCACGAAGGAGAAGCCGTTCATGCCCACGTTATCGATAAAGAACTTGGCAACACTCACGTTGACGCAGCCGGCGGCAACAAAGGGGATGAGCATGTAGGGGTTAAGGATCATCGGTGCGCCAAAGAGCAGCGGTTCGTTGACGGCGAAGGCAACAGGAACAATCGAGGCCTTACCGACGGCTTTGAGCTGCTTGGACTTCATAAAGAGAATCAGCAGAAGCGGCACGATGAACGTGGCGCCGGTGCCGCCGAACTCACCCACGAGCGACATGTTAAAGGTGAGGGAGTGGGCGGGGTGGCCACCGGCCAGCAGAACCTGCAGGTTCTCGGCCTGGTTGGCAAGACGGATGGGGTCGATGCCCGGCTGGACAATCGAAGGACCATGGACGCCGATGAACCAGAAGAACGCGGTGGCTGCCTGAATAAGGATGAGTCCGGGGTAGGTCTCTGCTGCAGTGAAGAGCGGGGAGAGCAGCTTGATGAGCAGCTCGGAGAACGGAACGCCCATGAGGTTGCGCACGACGACATCGATGATGCCGCAGATGATGACAGCGCCACCGAAGGGGATGATGTCGCGGAAGTTCTGAGCGATGGCGCCCGGAACCTCCTTGGGCAGCTTAATGGTCAGATCGCGTGAGACGCAGAACTTATAAACCCACACGGTAATGAATGCGGCGATATAGGCCGAGAACAGACCGCGCGTACCCATGCTAGTGCAATCGAAGACCGAAAGCTCGGAGCCGTCGAGCTTGGTGGTGAACTGCGTCACAGCGAGCAGCAGCATGCTGCACTGGGCGGCAACCATGGTGGAGCCGTCGTTGAGCACCTTGCCGGCGGGCATGCGACGGTTCATGGATGCCGTGAAGTTCTTGGCGGTGGTGCCGGCAACCATGATGCCCATGACGCCCATGGTGAAGTTGTACAGCTTATTGCACCAGTCGATGAGCGGCTGGGGCAGCGTGATGCCAACGACGCCGGGAAGGGTGGCGATCAGCAGAAAGATCGAAGAGGTAAGGACGATGGGCATGCACCCAAGGAATCCGTCCTTGATGGCCTGGAGGTAGATGTTCCTCGAGATCTTCTCAAAGAACGGTTGATGCTTTTCGAGCATCTTTACGATGGCGTCCATAGAGCTCCTTTGCTACTTGATGCGCGATGCATGTGGATGGAACTGGTCGTCGATGGATGGTCAGGACTGCCCGGAAACCTTCCTGTTTAAGGAAGGCATTGCGAAATGACAACGTTGTCATTTCGTTAATGACAACGTAAGACATTTTTGGAAGAGCAACAAGGATTTACGGGTGAACGGTCGATATTGTCCGATAAACGGCTGATTTGTCAGTTGGGCAGGTAGTGTATGCTAGAACGCAAAAAACAAGCGATGTAAAACCGACTGGAGAAGTAGTGGCAACGATGGACAAGAAAAATGTCTCAATGAATGATGTGGCAGTTGCCGCGGGCGTTTCTCTCAAGACGGTGTCGCGCGTGATCAACGAGCCCGATAGCGTGCGAGAGTCGACACGCGATAAGGTCCATTCGGCAATGGAGGCGCTCGGGTTTCGAGCCAACTTTGCCGCGCGTTCACTCAAGTTGGGCCGTTACGGGTGCATCGGCGTCGTGCTGTTTCACTTGTCGGGCGGCGCCGTGGACATGATTGACGGTATCGCCGATGCCGCCGAAGAGCGTGGATTTGCGCTTACGATGATCAAAAAGCGGGCGGGGGAGAAGATGACCCTTGCCGAAGCGGCGCGTAGGATGTCGCAGCTTCCCGTCGATGGCATGATCTTCAACTTGCGCCAGATGGTCGATGACTTTGATACCTTTGAGGCACCGAAAGACCTCAAGACGGTGATTATCACGCCGATGGAGCATCCTACCTGCTCTACCGTTAGTGACGATCAAGAGGGCGGCGCGCGCATGGCGTGCGAGTACTTCTTGAACCACGGGCACAAGAACGTGTACTTCGTCTCTGGTAAGAAAGAGTCACTGTCGAGCCAGTGCCGTATGAAAGGTTGGCGAGCGGCACTCGAGGCACGTGGCATTGAGCCGCCCGAGCCTCTGCAAGGCGATTGGAATGCGGATAGTGGCTATGCCGCGGGCCTTGTGCTTGCCGATAAGCCCGATTGCACGGCGGTCCTCGCTGCTAACGACTGCATGGCAAACGGCGTGATGATGGCTCTACGTGACAAAGGGCTCAATGTGCCCGACGACGTGTCCGTGATCGGCTTCGACGATGAGCTCTACAAGACGATTCCCAACTCGATTCTGACGTCGGTGAAGTTTCGCCACCGCGAACTGGGCATCCGTGCGCTTAACGAGGTCGTCGCAGGTCTGGAAGCCCCGAGCTCCAGAAGTCGTACGCTCGTCTCGGGCGTGTTGGTCGAGCGTTCCAGCGTAAGGGATCTGCGGGCGTAGACGTGCTCGGCCTGCTCGTCTAAATCTGTAACAGGTGGGACCCGAAAACTCGACTAGGTGTTATAGATTGAGATTTTGTCTACCCAGCCATCATCTTTGTCTCGATCTGTAACAGTTAGGAGTGAAATGACCAGCCAGGTGTTACAGATCTAGATTGATTGGATTGACCCATCTGTTTGTCTCGATCTGTAACATCTAAGCGGTCAAAAGCGGTCTACATGTTACAGATTGAGATTTTTGGCTTGGCCTGTGCGTTCACCTCGATCTGTAACAGCTGGGACCCAAAAACTCGGCTAGATGTTACAGATTAAGATGAACAGGAGGCTTATAGGACAAAATGTGTGTCCACGTTGGGGGCATCGGCGCAGGTCGATGC
>UROA01000082.1 GCA_900549355.1 uncultured Collinsella sp.
GTGCGGGTCGGTATCGGGGAAGAGCACCATGGCAAACGCGCCGATGGTCGCGACTGCCATAAGGAAGCTCTCATCGAAGGCCTTGCCGCGGCGGATGTTATTGAATGCCTTTTGCAGCACGTCGTAGCCGGCAATCAAAAACGGCACGAGGAACAGCACAAAGCTGGCGTAGATGTCGCCCGGGGTGCCGAATGCGGCGGCGAGGGTGCCGAGCTCCTCGAGGGCGTACACCACGGCAAAAATGCCCAGCGCTACCAGGATGCGGTTGCGCTTATGCTCGAGCGACTCTTTTTTCTTGCGCTTCTTCTTTTTCTTTTTGGGGTCGGCGATGGCCATGACTCGTATCCTCCCAATTGAATGTATGAACACTCGATCATATAATTTCGCGAGCAAAGGCCGCGGCAAGCGCGGCCTTGCAGATTGGCGTAAACCTGGGCTAGAGAATGATCTCGCAGTCCGGCTCGGCGTCGGCCGTAAACTCTACAACGCGGTTGAGCACCTCGTCGAACTCGGCGTCATCGGCCTCGAGCGTCAACTTCTGGGTCATAAAGTTGACGGACACGGATTTGACGCCCTCGAGCTTGGTCAGCTCGTCCTGAAGCTCACGCGCGCAGTTGGCGCAGTCGATCTCGTCGAGTTTAAACTGCTTTTTCATGGTGGGTTCCTTTCTCTGTATTTGCGGCTTGGGTGCAGGCCGCGCTGGTACCGTGGTTGGTCGCTATTCGCAGATGTGGCTCATGCCTTGGTTGAGCATGGTGTAGACGTGGTCGTCGGCGAGCGAGTAGAGGATATTGCGCCCGTCGCGCCGGAATTTAACCAGGTGCGACTGCTTGAGTGTGCGCAGCTGGTGCGACACCGCGGACTGCGAGGTTTCGGTCGCTTCGGCGATGTCTGCCACGCAGAGCTCGCGGCCCATGAGGGCATAGAGGATCTTGATGCGCGTGGTGTCGCTGAAGACCTTGAACAGGTCGGCGAGGTCGTAGAGAAGCTCCTCGTCGGGAAGGTCCTCGGGCGAGCAGGTGGTCGGGATCGCGGGCTCGGTGGCCTCGATGTCGAGTTTCGTTTCATCAACGCGGATGCTCATTGCAATATCCTTTCATATGAACATGCGCTCATATAATTTACTTTCGATTATATGAGTGCATGTTCATATGTCAATACAATTTGCGATAATTTCGATGGCTGCTTTCCGCCTCTGCGATTTTCTGTGGGTTGGGAGACATCGGCGCAATGCTCGCCAACATATTTCGAGATGTTCGGCCAGCATGCTAAGAAAGCCACCTTGAGAAACATTCGAACTGTTCATATTTGTACTTTATCGTGTTAAATACCGCGAGAATCAGTTCTTCCTCTACGGGAGTTCCTGCAGAATCAGTTTTATCTAAAGTTATATTGAGCATTGCTGCAGCCAATCTGGCACATCAGTGGCCGAATAAGTCGAAAAATGTAGGTGGATATCCGCAGAGATCGCCTTTAGAAGAGCGAATTCTCAATTAGATCAATAATCGTGTCGTCTTCCGTGCGGTTTTCATCGATTTTTACGGACATGTCGTATTCCCAAGGCCCATTGATTTCCTCAGCAAGGGCCCCGACGTGTTGCATGTCGTCGGGTTCGGGCACATCGTTGATGCTCGGGTCATCAGCTTGCGGATATTGACTTGCAATTTCGCGCTTGGTGGCCTCTTCTTCTTTGAGTGCCTTCAGGACGCGGCGACCGTATTCGAAGTAGCGCCGCAAGACAAATTGACGAAGAGTTTCTTGCAGGATGGCGGAGTTATCCGGTAGCCGACCGGGCCAGATCTTCTCGCGAATGCGAATCGCTTCCATGACTCGTCTAAAAGCGGACTGCTTGAAAAACGAATGACGACTAACTGTGATAACGGCATATCCCATGTTTCGCAGCGTGTTTCGGCGTTCCTCGTCAATTGATTGCTGCTCGGGCTCGTCGTGGTAAAAGCCGTTGTATTCGATATCGGTCATCGATTTTTCGAGCAGCGCGTCGAGGTAGAAAACCGTCCGTCGCGTTAGGGCGGCGTATCTTTTGGGGACTGGGATCGGATAATCCGTTTTGATGGCACGTATGGCTAAGCCGCCCATTGACTTGGGCATTGTCAGCATCATGACAAAAGCCGTTTCGAGTGGAGAGCGACAGCCTCCGCGTACATAAGAAAGTGCCTTAAGGGCTTTATTGGACCCACGATACCCTGATGCCTCTGAAAAGAAGGCTCTGAGCTCTTCAACGCTGGTTAGGGCTGGGCGTTCGCGATATTGAGTTTCGTCGGACGTTTCCAGCGCGTAGGACCCGCAGATTTCAAAGTAATACTCAACGAGCTCAGTAAGGTTGAGGTCGGCTGTTGCTTCTAACGCGCACAGCTTGATATCGACGATGTAGACGTTCGGCTCGAGCTCTAGGTAGCTTTCTGCATCAAACGTATAGCGCGTGTAGTGGCAGATGCAGCCCTTGCGGTGCCTATTTGCATTATTGGAAAACGTCAGCACATGGATGCTTTTAGAATCGACACTTTTTCTGTTGAGCCATGCTCGTGCCGCTTCCAGGTCGGACGTGGTCGGCGCAGACACCCTGATCTTTTCCATAGGTATGGGATCGATCGCGTAGCTTGCGAGCGAGTTGGCTGTTTGGTATACAGCGCGTGCCGTGGTATGTGATAGAACGATTCCCATACGCGCATGATGGCATAGCGGACGCCACATACGCTCGAAACTTCGGGCAACGGTATTGGGGCGCGGCTTATCTTCTGCGAACGGTGGGGGCTTTGAGCTGTCGTATCGAGGGAGCAGCTTCAGCTTGGGAGGTTTCTGACAGCTGCGCCTTTTCGGTGAACTTTAGTTGCGAATTCGTAGCTTCTAAGCGTTTTTGCTGACCGTCCAGATGCCTCACCAACATAATTTGAGTTATTCGGCCTTATCCTAAATGAATGGTGCGATCGCAACGTCTTATTCGAATTGATTCAGGTAGATTAATGGGGCTTGGTTGCGAAATTAAGGCGGCTACAGCGCTCGATTGCGGTTCAAGGGGCCTTGACTAGTGGTTCAGCTGGCCGAACAACTCGAAAAATGTAGGTGGGCAACCTGTCGACTGTGTGAAGCGCGCGTATTTGCTCGTTTTGATGAAAACTAGGGTGCAGCCATAAGGCTGCGCCCTAGTTTACTACGCGCCGGTGCGCCCAGACAGATTGCGCTGTGACTGGCAGGCGCTCCCGCAGATTGATTGGTTATTTCGCAAACAGGTTCTTGAGGTTGAACTCGGCCTGGACGGTACGGAGCATGAGGTCGGTGTCGTCGAGGCCCAGGTGCTGCTCGTTGGCGTCGGCGGCGAGGGTGCCACGGCGGCGTGCCCAATTTTCGAGCGCAGCGGGCGCGGACTCGCGGGGGAGCGAGCGCACGTCGGCGTCCAGGCTGCGGCAGATCTGGCGCGAGTCGATGACGATGATCTTGCCTGCGCGGCGTGCCTCGGCGTAACCGTCCAGATGAATTTTGAACCAGCTGTCCTCGAAGGCAGCGTTGTGCGCCATATAGGGATACTTCTTCATGAGCTTGAGCAGCTGCTTCTGCAGCTCCTTGTTCTCGCGGAACGGCTTTTTGCCGTCGATGTCGTCCCAGGTGATGTGATGGATGTTCGATAGCGGCACATCCTCGCCGCGGTAGATGTCGGGCAGGCCGCAGTAATGTGCCTCGGCGTCATGCGGCACGGCGTCGCTGGTGAGATCCATGATCTCCCAGCCCACGTTGATGATGTAGCCGCGCTCGGGCGCGCGACCGGTGGTCTCGATGTCGATGCCCAGCACCGTGCCTTGGATGGGCTTGCGGGCATAGGCTACGCCAAGTGCGTCGCGGTCACCGCGGATCTCGCGCATGACCGATGCTGCGGTGCGCTTTTGCATCTTGCCGATGGCCGCGCAGGTGTCGGCATCGGACAGGCCGCGCGAGAGCGTCGCGGGCGTCACGTTGCGCAGGCGCGCCTCGCCAATTTGGTCGCACAGGTCGCGGTTGCGGTCGGCCAGGTCGCGCACAGTGGCAAAGTCGAAGCCGGGGTCGCCCTCGGCGGTAAAGTACTCGGTCTCGAGCACCTTGAGGGCCTCCTCGCCCTTCTGACGCTCGGACTCCATGGCGCCGTGGTCGCCGTAGATAAACATGGGGATAAACGGCTGGCGTTCGTATTCGAGTGCTTGCGATACGTTCATATGCTGCTCCTTGGACGGGCCGCGTCACGCGGCTCGGGGTTACTGAGTTGTGGCGAGATGATAGTTTACCATGGGCAACTATTGGCACCGCGCCCGGGACAACTACAATACCCTAGTTGACCGCTAGGACTTTTACAATGCTGCCGAAAGACACGAAAGGTTCCATCCGTCATGGATTTACTGATTGATATTCTGCTCGACGCCGGCAAGGACACGCTGTCGTTGGTGCCGTTTTTGTTGGTGACGTATTTGGCTCTTGAAACCCTTGAGCACGTTGCAGGCGATCGCGTCAACGGCGCTATCAAGCGCGCCGGCGCCGCGGGCCCCGTGGTTGGCTCGCTGCTGGGCATGGTGCCGCAGTGCGGATTTTCGGCCATGGCAGCAACGCTGTACGCCGGCCGTGTCGTGACGCTGGGCACGCTGGTTGCCGTGTTCCTCTCGACCTCCGACGAGATGTTGCCGCTGTTGCTCGCCGAGCAAGTTCCCGTGCAGACCATGGCGATGCTCCTGGCTTCGAAGGCGCTGATCGCTCTGGCCACGGGCTTTATCGTGGATGCTGCTATCCGCGGCCTTCGTCGTAACGCCCGCGCGCATGCGGCGATTCGCCGTACCGTGCTGGGGACCGCTGCCAATCCGGCTCATGTGAATTGCGCGCACGACGACCATACCGGGGGCGACATCATTGACGAAGTGGCCGAGGCGGGCGTAAGTGCCGATCACATCCATGAGCTGTGCGAGCGCGACCATTGTGGTTGTGATGAAGACGAGGACGAGCACGGGCACGACCACAGCCACGACCATGGTCACGCGGACAAGCACGAGTACCACCACGACCACAGCCACTCCCACGAGGGCGCGCCCATTCTGTCGATCATCCGCAGCGCGATCTCGCACACCGTGCAGGTGTCGGCATTTATTTTCCTGGTGACGCTGATTCTGGTCGCCGTCCTCGAGACTTTTGGCGAGTCCGCAATCGAGCAGTTCCTGCGCGGCAACGAGACGCTCGCCGTCCTGGGCTCGGCGCTTGTCGGGCTGATTCCCAATTGCTCGGCCAGCGTCGTTATTACGCAGTTGTACCTCGAAGGCGCGCTGCAGCTGGCGCCGATGCTCGCCGGCACGCTCATTTCCGCCGGTGTGGGCTACCTAGTCCTGTTCCGCACCAACCGCAGCGCTCGCGAAAACGTCCTGTTCCTAATCATGATGTACGTTATCGGTGCGGGCTGGGGCCTCATCCTCTCCGCCTTCGGCCTCTAAGTAGGACTAACAAAACGGGCTTTAAAATAGCCATGCTCGGCGCCTGCACAATGCGGCGATGCATGGCATTTTGAAGCCCGTTTTTTTGTTGAGCCATGAATCCTGAGCGCTCGTACCGCTCAAAACAAAAAGGCAGATTTCCGGGCATATCCCAAAAATCTACCTTGTTTAGCGTAACAGCTCGGTGAGGTTACGTTTAAAGCGGGCTCGGTCCTCACTGGTGAAGGCTGCCGGACCGCGGGTGCGTCCCCCGGCGCGGCGCACCTTCTTTTCCTCGTGGCGAATAAACAGTTGCATGTCGATGGTCGCCTTGTCGTAGACGCGCCCGCGCACGCCAATGGCGGCGGCATCGCGTCCGAGCACCATGCTCGCCAGGCCAATGTCCTGCGTCACGACCACGTCGCCAGCCTGCAGGCGCTCGATAATGGCAAAGTCGGCGCTATCGGTTCCCACACTCACATCGAGCGTCGTGACCCAAAAGCCCCGACGCGCGTGCTCGGCGTCGCGCGGATCGTCGCGGCGAATGTGGCGTTCCAGGTTCTGCGTGCTGTTGCCGGCAATCACTACGGCGACGCCCGCCCTCCGCGCACAGTCGATTGACTCGCGCGTGACCGGGCAGGCGTCGGCATCAATAAAAAGCGTCTTTGGCATCTAGCGCACCAGTTTGCCAAATTGAATGGCGCGAATAATCAGCGTCACGCCAAACACCAGCAACGCGGCACCGCTAAAGATGACGAGCATCTTAGCCGACCACAGCGGATAGATAAACACGAACATGCCCGCGATGATGGAGAGTGCGCCGCTCAGGATGGCGAGGGCGCGGTTGGCGGAAAGCTCGGACTCCAGAATGGACATGACGCCCTCGACGATCCAGCCAAAGCCGGCGACGACCACTACAAGCGTGGTGAGCGTCGCGGTCGAGAAGGCCTGGTTGCGCAGGATTATGACGCCGCCCAGAATGATGAGCAGGTTGGAGATGATGCTCGTAACGCGCCAGCCGGTGGGCAGCAGCGGCTCGAAAACAGCGGTAAACAGCCTGATCGCGGCCGTGATCACAAAGTAGAAGCCCAAGACGGTCGTTAGGAAGACGAGGGACTTGGCGGGCGCAAACAGCAGTGCGATGCCGGCGACGAGCGCTAAGACGCCCGTGATGGCGTAAATCCAGCGCACGGCCTTGACGGCCTTGCCTGCCGTGCTTTTCTCGTCAAATCCAAACGCGCTCGATTGCTTGTCATCGTTCTTAAAGATGCCCATGATGTCTCCTTTCCGTGCGGCGTAAGCCGTAGCTCTTGCAACCAGTATCGCCCAAGGGCGCCGTCGCGTGGGGCGGAAAGGGCGAATGGGAGCCTCACCTTCCCGAATTGTAATCTTTGTTCCCGTTTGGATGTGGGATATTCAACAGATGTAGAACATTGCGGCTCTGTTCGTTATTGCCTACGTTTTAGGTTAGATTTTCTTAAGGACAATTGGCTTTTATTGAGGGGTCCCTATGAACGAAACAGTTCCCGCAGCGCCGGTAAGCGCCGAGTCGATGGCAAAGCAGGGTTGCGAAAAGCTTGGCCTGGACACGTTTGACACGCTGGTCCGCCGCGCCCGCACGTGCCGCCGATTTGACGAGTCCATGCGCGTACCGCGCGAGTTTTTGCTCGAGCTGGCGGAGCTGGCACACCTGGCCCCTTGCGGCGCCAACGCTCAGCGCCTGCGCTTTCATGTGGTGAGCGGTGCAGAGGACTGCGCGCGCGTATTTGATGAGCTCGCGTGGGCCGGCGCGCTTAAGGACTGGCCGGGTCCCGATGAGGGCGAGCGCCCGACCGGCTACATCGCGATTCTTGCCGAGCGCGCTGTTCCGGGTAAGCCCGCCGCGCCCATCACCGAGGTCGACACCGGCGTTGCCGCCCAGACGATGATGCTCGCCGCTCGCAGCGCCACGCCCGAGGTGGCGGCATGCATGTTCAAGGCCTTTACGCCCCGTGCAATCGACGCCATGGGGCTCGATAACGACAAATACGAGCTCAAGCTGATCATGGCTTTTGGCGTGCCAGCCGAGACGCAGGTGATCGATGCGATCGACTCCAACCCGGATGGCTCTATCAATTACTGGCGCGATGAGGCGCAGGTGCATCACGTGCCCAAGCGTCCGCTTGCCGACGTGCTGCTGTAGTTGCGCGTCGTTGCGGCGCGATCCGGCGGCAAAACCACCACAAAGGTGCCTGTCCCCTTTGTGGTGATGCGAGGGGAGGGCGTGTGGCCGATCTGTATTTGGTGCGGCATGGGCAGACCGAGCTCAATGTGAAGAACATTTTGCAGGGCTGGCATGATTCGCCGTTGACGGCGCGCGGGCGCGAGCAAGCGCTGGCGACGCGTGCGGCGTTCGAGGACCGCGGCGTGACCTTTGACCATGTGTATTCGTCTCCGTTGGGGCGGGCGCGGTGTACGGCCGAGCTGATCGTTGGCGAGGGTCGTTCCATAGAGCTGGTCGACGACCTGCGCGAGTGGCATTTGGGCTCGCTGGAGGGTACATCAAACCGCGAGATGCCGGCGCAACCCTGGGGCGATTATCCGGTTGCCTTTGGTGGCGAGTCGGAAAGTGAGCTTCGCGCACGTGTGGTCGCGGCGCTGTCCCGCATCATGGCCCGACCCCGGCACGACTGCGTGCTGGCCGTCTCCCACGGCTCAGCCTGTCAGGAGTTTCTTAGATGCGTGACTGGCGGGGGAGAGCAACCCGACAACGGCGCCGTGCTTCATTTTGGCTATTGCGACGGGGCGTTTTCGCTCTTGGGTTTGTAACAAACGAAAGGACCCCCTATGAATAAAGACCTGTATCTGGTCCGTCATGGACAGACGATATTTAACCTCAAGCGCATTATTCAGGGTTGGAGCGACTCGCCGCTCACACAGCTGGGTTGCGACCAGGCGGCGCGCGCTGGCATGTTTTTGCGTGCGCGCGGCATTGAGCCCGACCACGCCTACACCTCCACACTTCATCGCACCGAGCAGACTATCGCCAACTTGTGGCCGGGCTTGGCGTACGGGCGCCTGGACGGCCTGCGTGAGTGGTTCTTTGGCGATTTTGAAGCCGAGCGCGTGATGCTCATGCCCGAACGCCCGTGGCGCGATTTCTATCGTCAGTTTGGCGGCGAGGGCCAGATGCAGGTGCGTGAGCGCATGGTGGCGACGTTGGCCGATCTTATGCAGCGTCCGGACCATACGTGCGTGCTCGCGGTGAGCCATGGCTCGGCTATCAAGGAGTTTATGGATGTTGCGGGATGAAAACGTTAGAAAAATGCTCTCCAA
>UROA01000083.1 GCA_900549355.1 uncultured Collinsella sp.
TCGATCTCTGTCTCGGGCTCGGGTTCCGGCGCGGCTTCAACCATGGCTTCGGGCTCGGGACGCTTAACGTGCTTGGGGCGCACGGCCTTGAGGTCTTTCTCGCCGCGCTTTTTCTTTTTGTAGGACTGCTTGGCTCCCTTGGCAGCCTTGGGCTTGTCCTCGCCCTTGGCAAGGGCGGTATCCCAGGCCTCGTTGGCGATGACGGTGGCATACAGGCGGCCGCCCTTAAAGACAGTCAGCTTAATGCAGTCGTCGAGCTCCTCGAGCAGCTCGCGCGTGGACTCGAAGCCCAGGTCATAAGCGGTCATGTCGCCAGCGGCGAGCGCCTCCTCGACCTGCGTCATAAACGTTTGCTTGCCACATCCAATCGCATCGCGCAGCAGGCGATACAGATAGATGTGGTTGCCCAGCGAAAGCGTGGGCCTAACTATTGTCTTGCTCATGGCAAATCTCCTCTTTACACATGTAAAGCATCTTACCATCGCATGGCGTTCGCCATGGCGGCGCCCAAGGCAAACGGGCGCGAACCGCTTTCGATTCGCGCCCGTTGTACAGGTCGGTTATCTATGAGAGGCAAACGTGCTTAGTTGCCCGATGCCGTGCCTTGGCTCGAGTTGTCAGATGCCGTGCCGGAAGCGGTTCCGCTCGAGCTGTTCGAGCTGTTGGTGTTGCTGCTGTCTGCCGTGCCCGTTCCCGACGTGGTGTCGCTCGTCTGGCCTCCCGTGTTCGGCTGTGAACCGTCAGTCGTTTGGCTTGAGTCGGTCGTGCCGGACGGCGTGCCACTGTTGGCCGTAGAGGAATCGGTGCCCTGCGATTGGTTTTGGGTGTTCGAGGACGAATTGGCAGAGGTAGGACTGTCTTGCGTGTCGTCCGTCTGTGCCTGCTGATCCTGCGGCTGAGTGTTGCCATTTGCATCGCTCTCGGTCGTGCGCGACGACAGGATTGGCTCGGGACGCTCGCCCAGACCCTCACCGGCAGTGGTGATAAGGATGGCGCCGGCGCAGGCGATGACCGCGACGATGGCGATGGCGATCGAGAAGACGATGACCTTCTTTTGCGTCTGGCTGCGCTCTGCCGCCGCCTTGGCGCGCAGGCTGTTGGGGGCGACGCGCGCCGTGGTCGCGCGTCCCGCAACCTGGCGCATCTCCTGCGTGGTCGCGGCGCCACCTAGGTGCTCCTCGACATTGGGCTCAACGGGCTCGTAGGCGCCGGCAGGGTAGTCGACAGCGGCATGCGTGCCCTTGATTGCTTCGGCGCTGGCGGAGATAAAGTGGCGATAGACTTGCGAGGACACAACAGTGATGACTGAGCTCACAGCGGCACCAATCACCGAGCCGGCAATGCCGATCTTTGAAGCAAGCGCCACGCTCGTGGCGGCAGCTGCGGCGCCGGCGATGATCTGGGGAATGGAAATGTCGTCAAACAGGCCCTTTTTGGGCGCGATGGCCATGGTCTGTCCGATGGAATGGTTCTCGTGCACGCCGTTGTTGAGCGATGCCGGCGTCATGACGCGCGTGCGTGGCGCGTCGGTGTACTTGGTTGTCATACGGGGTCCTCCCGGTGTAAATCTGCTTCGTTTCGTGTAGCCATCAGGGTACCCACCAGATGTGAATCGTACGTGACATTTAACAGATACCATCAACTCATCAATAGCTCACCAAGTTGGTGGGATGCGGTTACACCCGGCGGTTGAACTACAATAGGGCTTGCTAATTGTTGTGAATGGCGTTTACGCACGGGAGCATTCTTATGAATCTTCACCTTTCTCAGTCTGATGGCTTTTTGCGTGTGGCGGCGGCCTCGCCCAAGATGCGTGTGGCCGATGTCGAGGGCAATGCCGAGGTGGCGCTGGCGGCTGTTCGCGAGGCTACCGAGCGTGGCGTTCGCGCGCTGGTACTGCCCGAGCTTAACCTGACCGGCTATACCGCGGCCGATCTGTTCCATAACCGCACGCTGCTGCATGCCTGCGAAGCAGCGCTGGTGCACATCCTCGATGAAACCCGTGAGCTGCCGATCGTCTTTACCGTTGGCTTGCCCGTTGCGGTGGCTGAAAACATCTACAACTGCGCCGCCGTGTGCTGTGCGGGTGAGCTTTTGGGTCTTACGGCTAAGAAGTATCTGCCCAACTATGGCGAGTTCTATGAGCGTCGCTGGTTTGCTCCGTCGCCTGCGGATCCCGTGTGGGTTGAATTTGCCGGTCAGGGTCCGGTTCCGCTGGGTTCGGGGCTTGTCTACCGCTGCTGTGATGAGGGTGCCGAGGATATGGTGCTGGGCGTTGAGGTTTGCGAGGACCTGTGGGTACCGGCGCCGCCTTCGACCGAGATGGCGCTTGCCGGTGCGACGGTGATCCTCAATCCGTCGGCTTCGGACGAGATTATCGGTAAGGCGGATTACCGCCGCAGCCTCATTTCCAACCAGAGCGCGCGCCTGTATTGCGCCTATGCCTACGCGGACGCGAGCGAGGGCGAGTCCACGACCGACATGGTCTTTGCGGGCGAGAACCTTATCTACGAAAACGGCTCCAAGCTCGCCGCGACCAAACTGCTTACCTGCGATATGGCCATCGCCGACGTTGACCTTGACCGCCTGGTTGCTGAGCGCCGTCGCTCGACGACATGGACGCGCGCGGACGATGCGCCGGAGGCCGTGACCGTCGAGTTCTCGTTTGAGGGCTCGCTCGCCGAAGAGCCTGTCCTGCGCGATGCGCTCGGCATAGACCGTGTCTTCCCCCGCGCGCCCTTCGTGCCTGCCGACCATGGTGACCTGGCTGAGCGCTGCGAGACCATCCTCGACCTGCAGACCGCGGGCCTCAAGACCCGCCTTGCCCATACGGGCACCAAGGCGGCCGTTATCGGCCTTTCGGGCGGTCTCGATTCCACGCTGGCGCTGCTTGTGACCGTGCGTGCCTTCGATGCGCTGGGGCTGCCGCGCACTGGTATCACAGCCGTGTCCATGCCCGGCTTCGGCACGACGCATCGCACCAAGTCGAATGCCGAGTCGCTCGCTCGCGACCTGGGTGTGAGCTTCCGTGAGGTTTCGATCCACGCGGCTGTGGAGCAGCACTTCAAGGACATTGAGCATGATCCGGCCGTGCAGGACGTGACCTACGAGAACAGCCAGGCGCGCGAGCGTACGCAGATTCTGATGGATCTGGCCAACCAGGCTGGCGGTTTTGTCATTGGCGACCTGTCGGAGCTGGCGCTCGGCTGGGCTACCTATAACGGCGACCACATGAGCATGTACGCCGTCAACGCGAGCGTGCCCAAGACGCTTGTGCGCCATCTGGTACGCTATGCTGCCGATGTCTTTGGCGGGCGCATTGCCGAGGTCTTGCTCGATATCCTCGATACGCCGGTGTCCCCCGAGCTTCTGCCGCCCACGGGCGACGGCGAGATTGCGCAGAAGACCGAGGATTTGGTGGGCCCGTACGAGCTGCACGACTACTTCCTCTACTACCTGCTGCGTTTTGGCTTTGAGCCGGGCAAGATCTACCGCATGGCGCTCAAGAGCTTCGAGGGCGTCTACGACGCCAAGACCGTCCACACGTGGCTACGTACGTTCTACCGTCGCTTCTTTGCCCAGCAGTTTAAGCGCAGCTGCCTGCCCGATGGTCCCAAGGTGGGCTCGGTGACGCTCAGCCCGCGCGGCGATTGGCGCATGCCGAGTGACGCCAGCTCGCGTCTGTGGCTTGCGCAGGTCGACGCGCTCAATCCAGTTGACTAAGGTTGGCTAAATTGAACCAATACGGGGGTTGCAAGCGTTACACTTTTGCAATCTGATGGCCCGTATCGCGCGGCGCTCTTGTCGGAGCGCCGCTTTTTTATATCGAAAGGTGGCACCATGCAGGCATCGCAGCGTCTCGACCGCTTTGGCGCGGAGGTCTTCGCCTCGCTCAACAACAAGCTTCTCGCGCTGAAAGCTCAGGGCAAGACCATTTACAACATGAGCGTGGGCACGCCCGACTTTAAGCCGTACGACCACGTGGTCGAGGCGCTCACGCAAGCAGCCCAAGATCCCGAGATGTGGAAGTATGCCCTGCGTGACCTGCCCGAGCTTAAGCAAGCCGTGTGCGATTACTATGAGCGTCGCTTTGGCGTTTCGGGCATTACGCCGTCCATGGTGCAGTCGTGCAACGGCACGCAGGAGGGCGTGGGCCATTTGGGCCTGGCCCTGCTCGATCCGGGCGACACTATTTTGGTTCCCGATCCGTGCTACCCGGTCTTTGAGGCGGGTGCCAAGATCGCCGATGCCAAGCTCGAGTACTATCCGCTGGTTGCCGAGCACAATTACCTGCCCTATGTGGCGGGCATCGATCCCGAGGTGGCCGATCGTGCCAAGTACATGATCGTGTCGCTGCCCGCCAACCCGGTGGGCTCGGTGGGCACGCCCGAGATCTACGAGGAGATCATCGCTTTCGCCCGCGAGCACGACCTGCTCATCGTCCATGACAACGCATACTCCGACATCGTGTTCGACGGCGAGCCCGGCGGCAGCTTCTTGCAGTATCCCGGCGCGCTCGAGGTGGGCGTTGAGTTCTTCTCGCTTTCCAAGTCGTTTAACGTCACCGGTGCCCGCATCGGCTTTTTGGTCGGTCGCGAGGATGTGGTCTCGGCCTTTGCCAAGCTGCGCGGCCAGATCGACTTCGGTATGTTCTTCCCGATCCAGAAGGCTGCTATCGCCTGCTTGAACGGTCCGCGCGATGAGGTCGAGGCGCAGCGTCTGAAGTACCAGGAGCGCCGCGATGCCCTGTGCGACGGTCTTGAGGGCCTGGGCTGGGAGCGACCCAACGCGCATGGCTCTATGTTTGTGTGGGCCAAGCTTCCCGGTGGTCGCACCGATTCTATGGCGTTTTGCGAGGAGCTTATGGAGAAGGCCGGCGTTGTGGTGACGCCGGGCGCGAGCTTTGGCCCTTCGGGCGAGGGGCACGTGCGTATGGCACTGGTCCTGCCGCCCGATCAGATCGCTTTGGCTGTCGAGGCCATTCGCGAGGCTGGCCTGTATTAGAAACCTATTTCGACCCGTCAATAGCTCGAAACCGATTTCGTGCAGTTATTTTACGAATTCTGCAAACAATTTCGGTAAACGGTCGATTTTTGGCTGCGAATAGGAGCATAATCAAAGTCCCGATTGGATGTATTGGGATTACGGCAAGCCGCTCGGGTCGTTCCCGGGCGGCTTGTTTGTGGAGAGAGATGGGAGTTTCTAATGGTTAACGAGAAGAAGGTCGCTATTGTCGGCTGCGGTTTCGTCGGTTCGTCTTCGGCGTTCGCGCTGATGCAGAGTGGTCTGTTCTCCGAGATGGTCCTCATCGACGTGGACAAGAATCGTGCCGAGGGTGAGGCCCTGGATATCGCGCACGGCATGACATTTGCCGAGCCGATGAAGATCTACGCCGGCGATTATTCCGATGTCGCCGACGCCGCCATGATCGTCGTCACCGCTGGCGCTGCCCAAAAGCCCGGTGAGACCCGCCTGGACCTGGTCAACAAGAACGTCAGCATCTTCAAGTCCATTATTCCCGAGATTAAGAAGTCCGGCTTCGACGGCATTCTGCTAATCGTCTCCAACCCGGTCGATGTTTTGACCTACGCCGCCATCAAGATGTCCGGCCTGCCCGAGGGCCACGTCATCGGTTCCGGCACCGTGCTCGACACCGGCCGCCTGCAGCAGATGCTTGGTGCCCACGTCGAGGTTGACCCGCGCGATGTCCAGGCCTATGTCATGGGCGAGCACGGTGACTCCGAGTTTGTCGCTTGGTCCAGCGCTCAGGTTGCCGGCGTTCCGCTGAACACCTTCTGTGAGCTTCACGGCCACCTGGAGCATGAGGCTGCCGAGAAGCGCATCGCTGAGGACGTCAAGAACTCCGCCTACACCATCATCGAGAAGAAGCACGCCACCTACTATGGCGTCGCCATGGCCGTCAAGCGCATCTGCACCGCCGTTATGCGCGATGAGCAGACCGTTCTGCCCGTCTCTTCGCTCATGGTGGGCGAGTATGGCCTGTCCGATCTTGCCATCTCCATGCCGACCGTCGTTGGCCGCGACGGCGTTGTCTGCCGCGTCCCCGTGCCGCTGAACGATGACGAGCAGCATGAGCTCACCGTCTCCGCCAAGGCCCTCAAGGACATCATCGACAGCGTCGATTTCTCCTGCTAAATCAAGCTCGCTAGAGCGAAAAGCTACAATGAAGGCGTCCGGGTCCACACGGCCCGGGCGCCTTTTGGTGCAAAGTAACCTGACCCCAATGCACCCCCAATACACCATAGTTGATGGGAGGGCCATGTCGGATTCGCCTAATTTTTTGACCTATGCTCAGACGGCGTTTGATCCGTTTGAGGAGCGGCCGTTCTGCGCGGTGGACAGCCTGGTCTTTGCGTGGTTGTCCTATTTGCGTTTGCCGGGTGATATGGCGGAGCTGACGAACTGGCAGGGCCTAGACGTACGCGAGCTGCTGCGTGCCGAGTGCTATCGGGACATGATTGACGACTTGTGGGATCCAGAGGGGAGCAGGGCCTTGTTGGAGGCCGTGGCAGCAAATCCCAGATACCGCGGCGTGCACGTTTGCGGCTATCGTGCCGTGAGCGATGTGGTGGCGACGGAGCAGTTTGCAGCCATGGCGTTCCGGTTTCCGGCGGGGTTTAGCTATCTTTCCTTCCGGGGGACCGACAGCACGATTGTGGGCTGGAAAGAGGACTTTAACATGGCGTTCCGGTGTCCTGTGCCGGCCCAGGAATCCGCGGCGCGTTATGTGGACGAGGCGGCGGATGCGATCGACGGGCCGCTTTTGTGCGGAGGTCATTCCAAGGGTGGAAACCTTGCGGTGTACGGTGCGGCGATGTGCTCCGATGTCGCCCGTGAGCGAATCGAACGGGCGTATTCCCATGATGGTCCAGGGTTCGTCGAGGAGTTTCTGAACGGCAACGCCTTTGCCGATCTTTCCGGTCGAATCGACAAGACGCTACCTCGGTCGTCGATCTTCGGCATGATGTTCGAGACACAAGAGGACTATGCCATCATTGAGAGCACCGAGTTCAGCCTGCTGCAGCACAATCCCTTTAGCTGGGTGGTTGATGGTCGCGACTTCGTGTACTGTGAGCGCCTGTCCGCCGGTGCTCGATACGTTGATGGCTCCATTCGCGAGATGCTGCTTGCGGTGTCGCCTAGCGAGCGCGAGCGTTTTGTAGATGCGTTGTTCT
This sequence comes from uncultured Collinsella sp., assembly GCA_900549355.1. Classification (GTDB taxonomy): domain Bacteria; phylum Actinomycetota; class Coriobacteriia; order Coriobacteriales; family Coriobacteriaceae; genus Collinsella. The sequence goes on from UROA01000083.1 coordinate 7,197, forward strand.
CCGTGCTTGAGGCTACGGGTGCTGAGCGGTTTGCGGATATCGCTGGGAATCTGCGCGAGAGCCTGCCCGTGATGCTCCAGGCTGCGCAAGGCTTTGACAAGGATACGCGACGGTTTGTCTCGCAGACCATCGTTGCGATTCTTAAGTGTGCGCTTCTGCCCAAACGTCCCCAGATCGACATGCCCGCTGCCGGCAAGAGCTTGGCAGAACAGCTCGAGGCTTGGCAGTCCGAGCTCCTGCGCTAACCATTGGTGCAGAGCAACCTGTCCCCGATGCACCAATCTTCGATGCGCCTGGGGCGGGCTCGACCGCTATACTGGTTCGTGCTCAATTCGATCTAGAACGGAATGACGTATATGAAAATCAATCACGCGATTCTGCATATCCTGGACTTTGACTCTGCCGTCAACGTCATGAGCCAGCGCGAGCTCGATATCGAGAGCCGTACCGTCCGCAATTTCGTAACCACGCATCTGCGCCGCGCACGCACCTCGGCCGACAATAAACGCGCCACGTTTGCCGAGAACTCCGCATTCGGCGGCGAGCTCAAGGGCTATTTCTTTGGTGAGCGCGAGTTCGTGGACCTGTCGCAGCAGATTGCGGAGTTTATCTCCTCCGAGCTCACCAAAGCCGAGAAAGCTGAGTCCACCGACGTGCTCGTGGCTGATTTTGACGACGATGAGGATGCCCGCTGGTTTGCCGTGATGCTGCTGGGCTCCAAGCAGGCTTTTATGCACGAAGTGGGCCGCGAGGAGGGGGAGGTGCGCAACGACATCGCGCGCCACTACGCCATTCTGCCGAACCCCTCGCAAAAGGTGCCGAGCTATGCCATCGTGCGCGCGGGCACCATGGAGATCGGCTATGTGGACAAGAAACGCAAGATTGCCGGCGAGGACCGTATGCTTATCCCCGATGGCCTGCTGCAGTGCGACACGGGCGTATCGGGCAAGGAGGTCATCGACACGGTGACGCGCGTGGTCGAGGAGGTCGCTGAAGAGCACGGCGCCAACACGGCCGTAGCGCTCGCCAAGGTCAAAGCCGCCGTTGCCGAGAAGGTTGAAGACGACGAGGAGCTGCCGCCTTGGGATATCGTCGATGAGGTCTTTGAGGACGAGCCGGTTATCAAGGAGAGCGTGCGTGCGGCACTGACCGAGGAGAAGGTGCCCGAGCGCGTGCCCGTGGAGCGCAAGCAGGTCGAGCGCGCGGCCGTACGCAATCATAAGATTCGTACCGACACGGGCATCGAGATCAGCTTCCCGGCCGAGATGGGTTCCAACTCCGAGTACATTGAGTTCGTCAACGAGCCCAACGGCCTCATCTCCATCGAGCTCAAAAACATCGGCAGCATCGAGAATCGATAAGTTGTGTTACGCCTACAGCGGGAAAGCAAAGGCCGGAGCCCTGGATGGGGTTTCGGCCTTTGTTGCTTGGGGCTGAATTACGTTGCAGGTTGAGCATACGTCAGACACTATGACCCAATCCAGGGGCACGGAAACGACAGGAGCCCCCGCTCGTGACCGCGGGTCGGGGCTGCGACAATGTTGTTGAAGTGC
>UROA01000084.1 GCA_900549355.1 uncultured Collinsella sp.
GGTAGCGGCATGGCAGGCTTGACGTTCGAGGCGACCAACTCTGCCTTGGGTAGCCAGAGAATGAACGCTACGGACACCAATGCCGGTGGTTGGGATAAGTCCGAGCTCCGTACCCGCCTCAACAGCGGTGACCTCTGGTTGCTCCTGCCCAGCGAGCTCCAGTCAAAGGTGAAACCCGTCACAAAGACAACCGATAACGTTGGCGGTAACGGGGGCGGTGCCCCCTCGGCGACGACCGACAAGGTTTTTCTGCTCTCGGCAACCGAAGTATACGGGGATATGCAATCTGACGGCATCCAGTACGAGTGCTACAAATCCAAGGGCGTGACGAGGTCGAACTATTCCGGTGCATCAGGCTATAGCCACTGGACTCGTTCCGTGAGACCGCGCAGCTCCACATCCTTTCGCTATGTTCAAAGCGGCGGTATTTGCTACAGCTACAGAGCGACGGACTCGTTTTATGTCCTCCCCGCTTTCTGCTTCTGATCTCTTTCATCGCAAAGCCCCCGCAATCCTGCGAGGGCTTTTCTTTTGGCGATTACTCAAACAATTCGAGGTTCATTGTACAGGTAATCGGGTTGAGGAGAAATAGGGTCATACAGCGGCTCTCAGAGCGCCTGCCGCACTTCCCCGCCATTACCTTTGCGGCATCCTCGTATGGAGTCCATCCTGGTTGGCGTTTTGTTGTAACCGCTCACTTGTCCACAGATCAAGTGAACTGCTGGAATAAATACAGCGACACACTAGTTCGTTACAGTCGCCATATCTGCGTAAATCGCCGCGATAAATACAACCTGTACTCGTCTGTATACCAGCTACGCGTATGTAGATTCATGTCGCGTTAATAAATCGGCTCAAGCGCGTGCAAAACGCGCAAGTAACCGCAAAAAGCGATTATCGCGCAGGTAGATTTTTGGCACCCTGTTGCTTAATCAAAATTAAGCAATTGCTTAAAACAAAAAAGGTCAGGCACTAGGTGCCTGACCTGCAAACTTCTGGTCGGGACGACTGGATTCGAACCAGCGACCCCTTGACCCCCAGTCAAGTGCGCTACCAAGCTGCGCCACGTCCCGAAGCTTTTGTTTGTTGCTCTGCTCTCGCTCGCAACAGGGAGTATATTAACCCGAAACTTTAGACTTGTGCAAGAACTTTTTTACAAATTTTGAAGCAAGTCCAAAATTGTATCTGCGAGCTGGGGTTTTGTTAGTACGGGAAGTTCTTGCGTGCCCGTTGTGCTCACAATCCAGGCCTTGTTGGTGTCGGTCCCAAAGCCTGAATCGGCGCGCGAGACATCGTTGGCGATAATGGCATCGCAACCCTTGCGGGCCAATTTGCGCTCGGCGTACTCGACAACGTTATCGGTCTCGGCCGCAAATCCGATCACGCATCGCTCGCCCTTCTGGCGCGAGAGCTCGGCCAAAATATCGACCGTTTCGACCAGTTCGATGCGATCCAAGGGCTCGTTGGACTTTTTGAGCTTATGGTCCGCTGGGGCCGCTGGAGTGTAGTCGGCGACGGCTGCCGCGCAAATGGCCGCATCGGCCGTCTGAAAGGCGCTCAGAGCCGTCTGCAGCATTTCTGCGGCGGTTTGCACGCGTACGCACTCCACGGCGCGGGGAACATCGAGCGATGTCGGGCCCAACACAAGCGTGACCGCAGCACCGCGGCGAGTGGCCTCCCCCGCCAGGGCGATGCCCATCTTGCCCGACGACCGGTTGCCAATAAAGCGCACGGGATCGATCGGCTCGTGCGTGGGGCCGGCGGTGATTACGATGCGCTTGCCCGCAAGGTCCTGAGGCGCGGGGTTAAGCACCTCACAGACAGCCTCGACGATGTCCTCGGGCTCGCTCATACGTCCCGTGTCCACGTCGCCGCAGGCAAGGTAGCCGCTGCCGGGTCCCACCACATGCACGCCGCGGTCGCGCAGCGTGGCCATGTTGGCCTGCGTGGCCGGCGCCTTCCACATGCCATTGTTCATGGCCGGCGCAATCACGATGGGTCGCGGCGTGGCTAGCAGCGTGGTGGAGATGAGGTCGTCGGCGATACCGTTGGCCATCTTGGCGATGATATTAGCCGTCGCGGGCGCCACGACCACCAGATCGGGCTCCTGTGCCAGCGAGATATGGTGGATGGGGTCGGAGGGATCGTCGAATAGGCCCACGGCAACGGGCTCGTTGGTGAGCGCACGGAAGGTGAGCGGGCCCACAAACTTGGTGGCATGCTCGCTCATAACGACCTTGACTCGCGCACCGCGCTTTTGCAGCAGGCGCACGATATTGCACGACTTAGGGCCGGCTACCCCGCCGGTAATGCCCAGCAGGATCGTTTTTCCCTCAAGTTGCATTGAATTGTTGGGTGCCGCCATCGTTTAAGCTTCCTTGCTCGGGAGTACCAGGAGGCGGTGGCAGTACGGGCAGTGCGTAATCTCGCTACCGTCGTGGTTGAGGTCGCTCATGGACGATGCCTGCAGCGCGGTGTGGCAGACCGTGGGGATGTTGCCCTGGATGGTCTCGACGGCCAGGCCACGGAACTGCTTGAGCAGACGCTCGTAGTCGGTGAGAACGTCGGCCGGCAGCGTGGCAGCAAGCGCGGTGCGCTCCTTAGCGGCGGCGTCAATCTGAGCCTGCAGGTCGGCAGCCTTGGCGCGGGCGGCCTTGGTATCGGCCTTCACGCCCTCCTCAAACTTGGCGATGATTGCCTGCGCGCGGGCCTCGCGGTCGAGCGCCTCCTTATGGGCGACAACGACGTCCTTGCGGGTGTGCTCAATCTTGTCCAGACGCTTGGCCAGGGTGGCGAGCTCGTTCTCCAGATCCTGAACTTCGCGGTAGTCGGAGCCGTCGACGTGGCGCTTCTTGGCAGCCTCGATGGCGTTGTTGGTCTGAATCTCGGTGGTGTTGAGATCGTCGAGCTCAATGTCCAGATCCTTGCGCTGGGCGTAGAGCTTGGTCATCTCGGACTTGAGCTTCACATAGGTCTTGCGCTTGGAAGCGAGCTCCTTGAGCTCCGGCATATTGGCAAGTTCGCTCTTGTTGCGGGCGAGCTCCAAATCGATCTGTTGCAGCTTGAGTAGCGTAGCGCCGGCGCTCATAAGTTCTCTCCTTTTGTCACAGTCCACCATTGGCAAGGGTTCAGTATTTTAATCGCATGACGGGGGTCGACCCCGGCGTCAACTGCAGAGTTCATCAAGATATCCACGAACGGCTCCTCGGAGCGGTCGTGGCCGAGCAGGATCACCGGCAGCCCGCGCAAGGCAAGGTCTTGCGCCACGTGGTAGCCCGCCTCGCCCGTCACGACAACATCTGCGCCCGCGGCGATGGCGAGCTCTCCAAAGTCGCCCAGGGAGCCGCCCAAAATGGCGACGGTGCGGCACGGGCGATCGGCTTCGCCCCACACACGCGGGTCGCTGCCGAAGGCCGTGGCAGCACGGGTGGCAAGATCGCGCAGCGTGCACGGGTCATTGAGCGTTGCAAGCGCGCCCAGGCCGGTGGTCTCGGGGTCGTCCACGTGCTCCAGTGAGCTCACGGGTGCGGCGCCCAGCAGCTCGCTCAGGCAGATGCGGGCTTCGTGCGAGCGGTCCAGGTTGGTGTGGAGCGAGATAATACTCACGCTGCAACGCGCTGCCTCGTAGAGCGCCGCGCTGCATTGGGGGCGTGCGGAATCCGACGGACAAAACGCCTCGGGCGCCTTGATATAGATGGGATGATGCGTCAGCAGCACGTTGGCACCGGCTTCGAGAGCACGGTGCACATTGGCTTCGGTCGCATCGAGTGCGCAGGCAACACCGGTAATCTGCGCGGCAGGGTCGCCGACGGAGAGTCCTACATGGTCCCAACTCTCGGCATCAGTCTTGGGATAGCGTGCCAGCAGGGCGCGCTCGAGCTCGGCGACGATCATGCGGCACCTACGATCGAGAGCAGCGTCTGGGCAAAGTCGTCCAGATCTCCCGGATTCACGCGGTCATCGAAGGAAATGCGCAGTGCGCCCAATGCCTGCTCGCGACCGATGCCCATCGCGCTGAGAACATGGCTCGGGTCCATGCTGCCGCTCGAGCACGCCGAGCCTGCCGATACCTCAAAGCCGGCGGCGTCGAGCTTAATGATGAGCTCCTCGGAGTCCATGCCGTCAATGTAGATCGATACCATGCCGGGCAGACGGTCGGCCTGCGCGTAGTCGCCCATCGTGGCGTGAATGCGCGGGTGGGCCGTAAGCGTGGTGTAGAGCTTGTCGGAAAGGGTTTGCAGCGTCGCACGCTCCTGGGCCACGCGGGGCGCCAACGTTCGGGCGGCAGCGGCAAAGGCCAGCTGTGTGCGCAGATCCTGCGTGCCGGCACGACGACCGGCCTCCTGTCCGCCGCCAAAGATGCGCGGGCGCAGCGGCGTGCGGCTCTTAAGGTAGAGCGCGCCGGATGCCACGGGGCCACCGATCTTGTGCGCGGCAACGGTCATGGCGTCAACTCCCAGCTCGGTGACATCGAGCGGAATGTGCAGATACCCCTGGATGGCATCGGTGTGGAACAGGGCGCCCACGGTATGCGCGGCCGCGGCAAGCTCGCGGATGGGCTGCACCACGCCGGTCTCGTTGTTAGCAACCATAATGCTCACGAGCGCGACGTCGTCGCCGAGCAGCTCGATGAGCGCGGCAGGCTCGATGTAGCCCGCACGGCAGGGCTGCACCAGGTCGACGGTAAAGCCGGCGGCACGCAGCAGTGGCAGGTTGTCCAGAATAGAATCGTGCTCGATGGCAGATACGATCACGCGGTTGCGTTTGCGGTCGCGCTGGCGAGCGCCCTCGGCAAGACCGAGGAGCGCCAGTTGGTTGGCTTCGGTGCCGCCGTTGGTCAGGACGATCTCGGACGGGCGGACGCGTGCGCCAAAGCTGCGGGCAATCTCGCGACGCGCCATTTCTAGGCGCGCAGCGGCCTTGCGGCCGAGCGAATGCAGCGAGTTGGGGTTGACGCCGGCAAGCTCGCTGTCGTCGTACTCGCGCTGCGCAAGGAGCGCCTCGGCGCGCATGGGCGTCGAGGCGGCATAGTCAAGATTCACGGGTATGCGGTTTTGACCTGCGGTCATAAGGGTTTATGCCTCCTGTGCGGCCTCGTTGCCCAGCTTTTGCAGCAGCGCAACCTCGGCAGCGGGATCTTCGGACTTAAATATGGCAGAACCGGCCACGAGCACGTTGGCGCCGGCCTTGACGACCTCGGCAATGTTCTTGGAAGAAATGCCACCGTCGACCTCGATGAGGGGCGAAACGCCGTGACGCTCGCACATGGCCTTGAGCTCGTGGAGTTTAGCGATGGTACCGGGGATAAAGCTCTGGCCGCCAAAGCCCGGGTTCACGCTCATGAGCAGCACCATGTCGACAACGTCGATAATGCTCTCGAGTACGCAGACGGGCGTGGCGGGGTTGAGCACCACGCCGGCCTTGACGCCGCGCTGTTGCAGATGGGTGAGCGTGCGGTGCAGGTGCGTGGAAGCCTCGTAGTGCACGGTGATCATGTCGGCACCGGCGTCGGCGTACCAATCGACCGTCTCATCGGGGTTCGACACCATCAGGTGCGCGTCGACCGGGACATCGGTGGAGCGCTTGACGGCCTTGAGGATGTCGACGCCAAAGGTGAGGTTGCCGGTAAAGTGACCGTCCATAACGTCGAAGTGCACGTAGTCGGCGCCGGCGATCTTGTCGAGTTCGCCTTTGAGGTTGGCCATGTCGGCCGAGAGGACGGACGGAGCGATTTTGATGGAACCCATGGTAGAAGCCTTTCTGCGCTAGTCGGTGAGTCCGTAGAACTCTTGGGAGGGTACGCGGTCGGTAAGAATCTCGAGCGCTCTATCCAAAGTAACACCGTTGTAGAGCGTTTGCTCCACGGCAAAGGTGAGCGGAATGTCTACACCCAGTGAACGGGCAAGTTCGCTGACGCTGCGGGCCGCGACGGCGCCCTCGACAACCATATGCGTGCGCGTCTGGTACTCGTCGAGCGAAACGCCGTGGGCAAACTCGTAGCCAAAGGTGCGGTTGCGCGAATGCTCCGAGGTACAGGTGGCAATGAGGTCGCCCATGCCGGCAAGTCCCATGCAGGTCATAGCTTGACCGCCACGGGCGTGCACCAGGCGGCTGATCTCGGCCAGGCCGCGCGTCATGATGAGGGCGAGCGTGTTGTCGCCTGCGCCGGAGCCGGCGGAAATGCCGCACACGATGGCGATGACGTTTTTCATGGCGCCGCAAACCTCAACGCCGGTCATGTCTTGCGACAGATAGATGCGGAAGGCCGTGGACAGGAGTAGGTCCTTAAAGGTCTCCCCTATCTGCGGATCTTCGCTGGCGATGACGGCGGCAGAAAGACCTCCGCGGCAGATCTCCTCGGCATGGTTGGGGCCCGAGAGCGCCGCCACGCGCGACTCGTTGCCGATCTCGCTGGCGATGACCTCGCTCATGAGCAGGCCGGACTCAGGCTCAATGCCCTTGGTGAGGCAGAGCACCGGGGTATCGGCGGCGATAAAGGGCGCGGCCTGGTGGCACACGCTGCGAAGGTGCGTCGAAGGAACGGCAAAGATGATGGCCTCGGCGCCGTCGAGCGCCTGCACGAGCTCGGTCGTGGCGACGACGTTGCCGGGCAGCACGTAGTCCACAAGGTAGCGGGGGTTGCGGTGTTCGCCATTGATGCCGGCGGCCGTCTGCTCGCTATGGGCCCACATGGTCACGCGCTCGGCTCGCGCGGCGGCAAGGCCGGCGACGGCGGTTCCCCAGGAGCCAGAGCCAATCAGCGCAACATTCATGACTCTCTCCTACTTATCGTCGGGCTCGGTGACGCGCTTGGTAAACGAGAGCTTGGACTCCTTACCGGTCATGAGCTTTTTGATGTTCGCACGATGGGCCCACACCACGGTGATGCCGATCATCGCCATGCAAAACTTAAGTCCTAGGCTGCTGTACGGAAAGACCGCACAAGCGGCAATGGGAAGACCGATGGCCGCGGCAAGCGAGCCCACCGACACGAACTTGGTGATGGCGACGGCCACGATAAACATGCCCAGCAGCGACAGACCAATGGGCCAGTACCAGGCGAGGATAACGCCCAGACCCACGGCGATACCCTTGCCTCCATGGAAGTTGAGGTAGGGCGAGAAGATATGGCCCCACACCGCTGCCAGGCAGATGACGCCGAGCATCCAGTCGCCGGCGGCACCGGGAGCCATAATGCTCACGGGGAAGCCATAGCCCACGCTCGCAATGAGCGGACGCGCGATAAGGACGCAGATGGCGCCCTTAAGGCAGTCGAGCAGCAGCGTGAGTGCGGCCACCTTGGGGCCGGCCACGCGCAGTGCGTTGGTGGTGCCGATGTTGCCGGAGCCCGCCTTGCGAATGTCGGTGTGGTTGAACACGCGGCCCAGGATAAGGCCAAACGGAATCGCCCCGATAAAGAACGAGACCACGGCGCAGATGGCGGTCAGCAGAATCGGATTATGCATCCTTTTGCTCCTTCTTCCTAAAGAAGAGTCGAATGGGCGTGCCGGAAAAATCGAAGGTCGAGCGCATGCGGTTCTCGACGTAGCGCTGGTAGGTGTCGTTGACCAGGTCGCTGTGGTTGACGAAGAACGTAAACGTCGGCGGGTTGACGCCCGTCTGGGTCACATAGTGCATGCGCAGGCGGCGCTTGCCGTCCACCACGGTGTGACCGAACTCGCGCAGGTCGGTGAGGAACGTGTTGAGGCGCGAGGTGCTGATCTTTTGCGAGCGCGTCTTCTCGGCGGCGTCGACCATCGCCCAGATCTTCTCGACGCTGCGGCCAGTGAGGGCAGAGATGCGCAGGTACTGGGCCCAGGGAGCCATGACGCCCAGACGGCGGTCGATGGTCTCCATGCAGGCCTCGCGCTTACGGTCGTCGTCGAGCAGGTCCCACTTGTTGAGCAGCACCACGATGGCGCAGCCGCGCTCAATGGCCAAGCCCATGACCTTCTGGTCCTGCTCGGTGACGCCCACGGAGGCGTCGACGACGAGCAGCGCCACGTCGGCGCGGTCGATGGCGCGCAGGCCGCGGACCATGGAGTAGTACTCGATGTTCTCGTACACAGTGCTTTTCTTACGGATGCCCGCGGTGTCGACCATGCGGTAGTGCTTGCCGTTGCGCTCGACGACCGTGTCGATGGCGTCGCGCGTGGTGCCGGCAATGTTGGACACGATGGAGCGGTCGGCGCCCAGGATGCGGTTGAACAGCGAAGACTTACCGGCGTTGGGGCGGCCGATGATGGCGACGTTCAGCGCGTCGGGGAACTCATCTGCGACCTCGTCCTCTTCCTCCGGAAGCAGGGCCACGATATCGTCGAGCAGGTCGCCCGTGCCATGACCATGCAGGGCCGAGAGCGGCGTGGGCTCACCGATGCCGAGCGAATAGAACTCCCAGATGCTGTCGTTCTCGCGATCGGGGTTGTCGAGCTTGTTCACCAGCAAAAAGACCGGCTTGTCGCAGCGCTTGAGCATGCGAGCGACCGACTCGTCCTCCTCGGTGACGCCGGTGCGGCCGTCGACCACAAACAGGATGACGGCGGCTTCCTCGGCGGCGGCGAGCGCCT
>UROA01000085.1 GCA_900549355.1 uncultured Collinsella sp.
CGAGACCGGCCAGACCATCATCGCCGGCATGGGCGAGCTGCACCTCGAGATCATCGTCGACCGTCTGCTCCGCGAGTTCAAGGTTGACGCTAACGTTGGTAAGCCCCAGGTTGCCTACCGCGAGACCGCTGGTCACGACGTCGAGAAGGCTGAGGGCAAGTTCGTCCGTCAGTCCGGTGGTCGCGGTCAGTACGGCCACGTCGTCATCAAGCTCGAGAAGATGGAGGAGGGCTTCGGCTACGAGTTCGTCAACGCTATCGTCGGCGGCGTCGTGCCCAAGGAGTACATTCCGTCCATTGACAAGGGCATCCAGGAGGCCCTGAACACCGGTGTTATCGCCGGCTTCCCGGTCCTCGACGTCAAGGTCACCCTGTTCGACGGTTCTTACCACGAGGTCGACTCCTCCGAGGCCGCCTTCAAGATCGCCGGTTCCATGGCAATCAAGGACGCTCTCAAGAAGTCCGATCCGCAGCTGCTCGAGCCGATCATGGCTGTCGAGGTCGAGACCCCCGAGCAGTACATGGGCGACGTTATGGGCAACCTCTCCGGTCGCCGCGGCAAGATCGAGGGCATGGAGGATCGCAAGAACAGCAAGCTCATCCGTGCCAAGGTGCCGCTGGGCGAGATGTTCGGTTACGCTACCGACCTTCGCTCCCAGACCCAGGGCCGTGCATCCTACACGATGCAGTTCGACTCTTATGAGCCCGCGCCCAAGTCCATCGTGGACGAGGTCATGAGCAAGAACGCCTAAGTTCGAGCTCCCTGTTACGTAATCCGCGAGAACATCTCTCGCACTCTTTGGAGGTTTAAGTTGGCTACCCAGAAGATCCGCATTCGCCTCAAGGGCTATGATCACGAGGTCGTCGATCAGTCCGCGAAGCTCATCGTCGAGACCGCTCAGAAGACCGGCGCTCGCGTTTCCGGTCCTGTCCCCCTGCCCACCGAGCGCAACCTGTACACGGTTATCCGCTCGCCGCACGTGAACAAGGACTCCCGTGAGCAGTTCGAGATGCGCACCCACAAGCGCCTCATCGACATCCTTGACCCCACCTCGGGCACCGTTGATTCGCTCATGCGTCTCGACCTCCCCGCTGGCGTCGACATCGACATCAAGCTCTAAGCGATATCGCTCATAGCTTACAGAGCCCCGCTGCCATGTTGGTAGCGGGGCTCTTTTGTTTGAATAATGGTTTGGACTGCCGGGCATTGCTGCCGAGTAGGTGGCTGCAGCGCCCTATTCGCTCAAGGGACGCAGCGATGCCTCCTCAAAATGGAAGGATCGCAAGCCGCCTTCCGTTTCGATACATGCGCGACCAAAGGCATCGACGGTTTTAAAGATGCCGCGTGCCAGCTCGTCACCGGCAGGGGAACGGGCGATAACGTGCTCTCCGATCCAATTGAGGTGAGTGACATATTCGCCGTGGACGGGCGCGAGCGGTCCAGTGTTTTCTTTCATGGCGTTGAGCAGATCAGCCCACGCGTCCACAGCGTTTACGACGGTGTAATAGACTTCCTTGAGCAGCACATCGACGGCGGGAACATTCTCGTTGAGGTCCGAGAGGCCAATTGCCGTCAGGCCGCCATCGGGCACCTCTTGGGGCGTGTAGTTCACGTTGACGCCGATGCCGCAGACGGCGAAAGGTTTGCCATCGTTATCGCGTGCGGCCTCGACCAGAATGCCGCCGAGCTTGCGCCCTCGCGCGACGAGGTCGTTGGGCCATTTGAGGCCAATCTCGTTTGCAAGACCCTGCTTTTCGAGCGCCTTGAGCACCGCTAGGCCGCTGACGGCGGCAAGACCAGAGTACTTGGCAGGATCAACACGTGGACGTAGGACAATCGAGAGCAACAAGTTACCAGCGGTTGAATCCCACTTGTGGCCGCGCCGGCCGCGTCCTGCTGTCTGAGCCCGGGCGGCAAGTCCTGTGCCGTGCGGCGCTCCTTGTTTTCCTGCTTCGAGCAGGTCATCGTTGGTCGATCCGGTTACATCGACAATCGTTAATTGGGCATCCATAGCGGCTGCTACCTCCTTAATGAATAAGTGAATGACGCAATGGTGTCGAGAAGTAGACACAATGTGAAGCCTTTGTCACATTTGGACAATTTAATGTTAACACGTCAACAATGACTGAAATGCGCTATCCTCTCTTGGTCGATGTAAACACGTTAACAACTCAAAGGAGGTTAGTGATGGGTTTCACGATACTGGGAACAGGCTCGGCACTTCCTGAACGCAGTGTTTCCAATGACGAGCTGTCTGAGTTCCTCGATACCTCGGATGAGTGGATTTTTACCCGCACAGGTATCAAGAGCCGCCACGTCTGCACCACCGAGTCACTTGACGACCTTGCCGTAGCGGCGAGCGAGCGGGCACTCCAGGTGTCCGGAATCGACGCGAGCCAGCTGGATCTGATCGTCTGCTCGACGACGACGGGTGACCACCTTGTTCCCGCTGAGGCGTGTGCCGTTGCTGAGCGACTAGGCGCGACGTGCCCTGCCTTCGATGTCTCGGCGGCTTGTGCCGGCTTCGTATTTGCGCTCGATGTCGCCGAGGGCTATATCGCCCGCGGTCGCGCCGAGCGCGTGCTTGTCGTTGCTGCCGAGCAGATGACGCGCGCGCTCGACTGGACCGACCGTGCCACCTGTGTGCTCTTTGGCGATGGGGCAGGCGCCGCAGTGATTGAGGCTGGGGGAGACAGTCCCCTTGCCGTTGAGCTTTCGACGGCGCCCGACGTCGAGACGTTGCGCGTTCCCGGTCTGGTCGGCACCTCGCCGTTTAAGGCTTCCGCAGATAGCGCGAGCGTGCTGTTCATGAATGGCCGCCGCGTGTTCAAGTTCGGCGTCAACGCCATCTGCGACACGGTCAACAAGCTCGCCTGCGACGCGAGTATCGCGGTCGAGGACATCGATCATTTTGTATTCCATCAGGCTAACGAACGAATCCTGAGTCAGGCGGTCAAGCGTCTGGGCGTGCCAGACGAGCGCGTGGTTCGAACGCTGCGCGAGACCGGCAACATTTCGAGCGCATGCATTCCGCTTGCCCTCGACCGGCTGGCAAACGCCGGTGCACTTCACACGGGCGACACCATCGCCTTGGTTGGATTTGGCGCCGGTCTGGATATAGGTGGCTATCTGCTTCGTTGGAAGTAGTCGCACATAGGAAATAAAAACGCCCTAGGGCACAACCAAAGGAGAACTACCATGGCAGATCAGAAGACCTTCGAGCGCGTTTGCGACGTTATCCGCGAGACCGCCGGTCTTGACGATGTCGAGATGAAGCCCGAGTCCACGCTCGAGGAGATCGGTCTCGACAGTCTGGGTACCGTCGAGATCCTCGTCGCCGTCGAGGACGAGTTTGGCATTCAGCTCGATACCGAGGAGAACCCCAAGACGGTCGGCGAGTTCGCCGATACGGTCGAGGCGGCATTGGAGAAGTAGAGATGCTCAAGACTCCTCTCTGCGATCTGCTCGGCATCGAAAAGCCCGTGTTCCAGGGCGGTATGGCCTGGATTGCCGATGCTTCGCTGGCGTCCGCAGTGTCCGAGGCGGGTGGCTTAGGCATCATCGCGGCCATGAACGCCGACGCCAACTGGCTTCGCGACCAGATTCATAAGCTGCGCGCCAGGACGGATAAGCCCTTTGGCGTCAACGTCATGCTCATGAGCCCGTTTGCCGACGAGGTCGCGCAGGTCGTGATTGACGAGCGAGTGCCGGTCGTCGTGACGGGCGCCGGCAATCCCGCCAAGTACATGAAGGCGTGGAACGAGGCGGGCATCAAGGTCATCCCGGTCGTTGCCTCGGTGGCTCTGGCGCGCCTCGTGGCACGTCGTGGAGCCACGGCGGTTGTTGCCGAGGGTACCGAATCGGGCGGCCATATTGGCGAGACCTCGACGATGGCACTGGTGCCGCAGGTCGTCGATGCGGTCGACATTCCCGTCGTGGCCGCCGGCGGTATTGCCGACGGCCGCGGCGTGGCGGCCGCCTTTATGCTGGGCGCCGAAGGCGTGCAAGTGGGTACGCGCTTTCTGGTCGCAGACGAGTGCACCGTCTCGGAGCAGTACAAAGAGATGGTCCTGAAGGCCAACGACACTTCGACGCGTGCGACCGGTCGCTCGACGGGACATCCAGTGCGCGCCCTCAAGAGCCCCTTCACCAACGCCTATGCCAAGAGCGAGGGTTCCGGCGCGAGTGCCGAGGAGCTCGGTGCTATGGGAACCGGTGCGCTGCGTAAGGCCGCCAAGGACGGCAACTACGAAGAGGGTTCGTTTTTGTGTGGACAGATTGCCGGCATGGTCAACGAGCGCCAGAGCGCACGCGAAATCGTTGACGACCTGGTCGAGGGCGCCGAGCACGTCCTGAAGGGTGCGTGCACATGGGTGGCGTAGCGTTTTTGTTTGCCGGCCAGGGTGCCCAGCACCCCGCGATGGGCGTCGACTTGATCGAGACATCGCCGGCGGCCGCCGAGGTGTTCGCCATTGCCGATGAGGTGCGCCCGGAGACGAGCGAGCAGTGCCGGAGCGCCTCCAAGGAGGAGCTCTCGCAGACCGAGAACACGCAGCCTTGCGTGTTCGTGCACGACCTGGCTGTCGCCGTCGCCCTGCGCGAGCGCGGCGTGGTGCCTGCCGCCTGTGCGGGATTCTCGCTGGGCGAGGTCGCTGCACTCACCTTTGCGGGGGCATTCGATACGCGAGCGGGTTTTGAGCTTGTGTGTGAGCGCGCGGCATTGATGGCCACGGCGGCCGAGCGTCACCCCGGCGGCATGCGCGCCGTCATCAAACTTGATGCTGCGCAAGTCGAGAACCTGGCTGCGCAGGCCGGCGAGGACTGCTGGCCGGTCAACTACAACAGTCCGCAGCAGACGGTTGTGGCCGGAGCGTCCGAGGCGCTGCAGGAGCTTGACGTCCTAGTAAAAGAGGCTGGCGGCCGCGCTATGAAAGTCGCGGTGTCGGGTGCATTCCATAGCCCCTATATGGCAGAGGCGACCGAGGGGCTGGCGACGTATATCCAAGCCGGTCACGCGCCGTCTCCGCTGCTGATTCCGGTCATGGCAAACATGACGGCGGCGCCCTATCCGGCGGATCCGCGAGCAGCATCGGAGGTGCTGACCAACCAGGTGAGTCATGCCGTGCGCTGGGTCGACACGCTGCATGCTCTGCAGGATCAAGGCATCGACACGTTTATTGAGGTCGGCCCTGGCAAAACGCTGTCGGGCCTGGTCAAGCGTACGCTGAGCGACGTTCGCGTGTATTCGTGCGAAACGGCCGAGCAGGTCGCAGCTATTGCCGACGAGCTCGCATAGTCCACAGGGCTGTAACCCGAAAGGAATGACATGGGCAACTTGAACAATGGAGCGCTCGAGCGCAACGACTCACGTCGCGTGGCACTGGTCACGGGCGGCTCGCGGGGTATCGGCCGCTCCTGCGCTATCGGTCTGGCGGAGGATGGCTACGATATCGCCGTCGTCTATGCCGGCAGCGTCGATGCGGCGCGCGAGACGTGCGACGCCTGCGAGGCGGCTGGCGCCACGGCGCGCTCATATCAATGTGACGTGGCCGACCCCGCTGCCGTCAACGCGTGCGTGGAAGCGGTCCTCAACGACTTTGGCTCCATTTGGGCGCTCGTCAACAACGCTGGCATCACCCGCGATGGCCTGCTCATGCGCATGGGCGATGACGCCTTCGATCGCGTGCTCGATGTCAATCTTAAAGGAACGTTTAACACGACGCGCGCGCTCACCAAGACCTTTATGCGCCAGCGCGGCGGCTGCGTCGTCAACATGAGCTCGGTTGTGGGCCTGATGGGCAATGCCGGGCAGGCCAACTACGCTGCCTCCAAGGCGGGCGTGATCGGCCTGACCAAGGCGGTGGCGCGCGAGCTTGCGCCCCGCGGTGTACGAGTGAACGCGGTCGCACCCGGGTTTGTCGAGACCGATATGACGGCAAAGCTATCGGATAAGGTGCGTGCGGCGTGCGAGGAGCAGATTCCCCTGAGGCGCATGGCGCGTCCCGAGGAAGTGGCCGGCGTGGTGCGCTTTTTAGTGAGCGATGCGGCTGCCTACATTACGGGCGAAGTCATACGCGTCGACGGCGGAATGGCGATGTAGAAACCAGGGCCGAAGAACGGCTTGGATGAGGAGACCATGATGGAACAGAGAGTTGCAATCACCGGCATAGGTGCCGTATCGCCGCTCGGCAACACCGCGCTTGCCACCTGGGCGGCAATGTGCGCTGGCACGTGCGGCATCGGCCCGATTACGCACTTCGATACCGATGCGTTTGCCGTCAAGGTAGCGGCCGAGGTCAAGGGCTTTGACGGCAACGAGTACTTTGGTAAGCGTGATGCAAAGCATCTGGACCCCTGCGTTCAGTTTGCGATGGCGGCTTCGGACGAGGCCATGCGCGATGCGGGCTTTGATGTCGAAGGCGCCATCGATCGAGAGCGCCTGGGCGTCTACGTGGGCTCGGGCGTGGGCGGCATGACGACGCTCGTCGACAACGTCCATACGATTGCCGAACGTGGGCCCCGCCGCGCATCGCCCTATATGATCGCGATGATGATCCCCAACATGGCATCGGGCAATATCGCAATCCGCCACAAGGCAAAGGGCCCGACCCTGCCCGTGGTGACCGCGTGCGCAACCTCGGCCCATGCGGTGGGCGAGGCGTTCCGCGCCATCAAGCACGGCTATGCCGACGCGATCCTCGCGGGCGGCGCCGAGGCTGCAATTATCCCCGATGCCGTTGCGGGCTTTACGTCCTGCCGCGCATTGACCACCAACCCCGATCCCGCGACGGCCTGCCGTCCGTTCGATGCAGACCGCGACGGCTTTGTGATGGGCGAGGGCGCCTGCGTGCTCGTGCTCGAGAGCATGGAACATGCGCAGGCGCGCGGTGCGCACATTTATGCCGAGGTCGTGGGCTACGGCAACACCGATGATGCCTATCACATCACGAGCCCTGATCCCGAGGCTGCCGGCATTGCCCGCGCGATATCGCTGGCGGTGACCGAGGGCGACGTCAAGCCTTCCGAGGGTCTCTACATCAATGCCCACGGCACATCTACCAAGCTCAACGATTCGTCCGAGACGGCGGGCATTAAGCGTGCGCTCGGCGAGGACGCGGCGCGCGCCGCGCACGTCTCGTCGACTAAGTCGATGACCGGCCACATGATCGGTGCCACGGGCGCCATCGAGGTCATGGCCTGCGCCATGGCGCTCGAGCAGGGCGTGGTGCCGCCGACCATTAACTACCACACGCCCGATCCCGCCTGCGATCTTGACTACACGCCCAATCGCGCGGTTCGCGCCGACCTTACCTGGGCGCTTTCGACCAACCTGGGCTTTGGCGGACACAACGCCGCCATCGCGCTGCGTAGATATACGAGGAGCTAGAGCATGGATTCCAAAAGACTTGCCGAGATAGCCGATGTTATGGAGGACCGCGGCCTCACGCGCGTGCGCGTTGAAGAGCCCGATGGCACCGCGGTCGAACTCGAGCGCGCGAGCGCCGCACAGCCGGTTGCCGTGCCCATGCCCATGCCGAGCGCTATGGCCGCTCCAGTTGCAGCTCCCACAGTCGCGCCTGCCGCACCGGAGCCCGCCGCGCAGACACCTGCCGCCGCACCGGAGCCCAAGGGCACCGAGGTGACCGCTCCCATGGTCGGCGTTTTCTATGCTGCCCCGGCGCCGGGCGACGAACCGTTTGTGCACGTGGGCTCCAAGGTCAAGGCCGGTGAGACCCTCTGCATCATCGAGGCCATGAAGGTTCTCAACGAGGTGACGGCCGAGGCAGACGGCGAGGTGCTCGAGATCTGCGTGGCCGACGGCGATCTCGTGGAGTTTGGCAGCTGCCTCATGAGGATCGGATAGGTGATATCCATGAACAAAGAAGAGCTTAAAGAACTGTTGCCGCATCGCGAACCGATGCTTTTGCTCGACGAGGCCGAGCTGGTGGGCGACGAGGCCCACGGCAAGATCACGATTACGGGCGACGAATACTTTTTGCAGGGGCATTTTCCGGGAAACCCGGTGGTCCCCGGCGTGATCCAGTGCGAGATGCTCGCCCAAAACTGCTGCGTGCTGCTGATGGGCGATGAGGAGGCGCGCGGCGCGACGCCGTTCTACACCAGTCTGGACAAGGTGCGCTTTAAGCGTCCGGTGCGCCCGGGCGACACGGTTGATCTGGTGTGCTCAATCACGCGTGCGCGCGGGCCGTTCCGCTTTGCGACGGGTACTGCGAGCGTCAACGGTGAGGTTTGCTGCCGCGCCGATATGTCTTTTGCACTCATGCACGAAAGTTAAGGCAGGCTTCATGTTCGACAAAGTGCTCATCGCCAACCGCGGCGAAGTCGCGGTCCGTGTTATCCGCGCGTGCCGCGATATGGGCATCAAGACCGTCGCCGTTTATTCCACGGCCGATGCGGACGCGCTGCACGTGCAGCTTGCCGACGAGGCGTATTGCATCGGCGGGCCGCGCCTCGCCGCGCGCGACCCGGGGCTTTTG
>UROA01000086.1 GCA_900549355.1 uncultured Collinsella sp.
CCGGTACCGTCTGCAATGCGGTGGCGGGGGAGGCCCATGTTGCCGGCAGCCTGCGTGTGTTTACGGACGACATGTTCGACCGGGCGCGCGAAGGCGTGCGCCGCGTGCTGGACGATGCCTGTGCCGCAACAGGCTGTACGTACGATCTCGACTTTGCCGAGGGCTATCCGCCAGTCGATAACGACCCCGAGCTGTTTGCCTGCATTGCGCTTGCCTTGTCCGAGCTGCAACTTGTGGACGAGCCGCTGCTGATCGCCGAGGATTTCGCGTTCTATCAACGCCATCTGCCGGGCGTGTTCTTCTTGCTGGGCACGGGCGTGCCAGAGGGACAAGACAATCCGAGCGACGCTGATGGCTGCCCCGCCTATGCCACAAGCGCTCTGCATACCGATAGCATGCTCTTCGACGAGGAAATCCTACTCAAAGGCCTCGATGTCTATAAACGATTGCTTTTGCTTGACTAAGGCGTGAAGGACTATTTGTTCTAGAAAACACGAACAAACGTACGATATAATAGAGATGTAAGTCTATAGAAACGTTTGACGTTACTAACGTAAGGCGATACTATGATTGCATCGTATAAAGATGAGGATACCGAACGCTTTGCCATGGGTGTGCGGGTCAGGAGGTTCGTGCCCTTTGAGCGTGTTGCGTTGAGGAAGATTCGCCAACTGCAGGTTTGTGCTTCACTTGATGATCTTCGCGTTCCACCGGGCAACCGCCTGGAAGCTTTGAAGGGCGATCGTGCCGGTCAATATAGCATCCGTGTTAACGAGCGCTATCGGGTCTGTTTTGAGTGGAGACAGGAGATGGCTTGGAATGTCGAAATCGTCGATTATCACAAGTGATGAGGCTTCGGCCGATTTGCTGTCGCCGGTGACTCCTGGTGAGCTTCTCAAAGAGGAGTTTCTTGTTCCCATGGGCATTTCTCAATATCGCCTTGCTAAGGAGACTGGGATTCCGGCTCAGCGTATCGGGCAGATTGTCTTGGGAAAACGTCGCGTGACGGCCGACACCGACCTCCGTCTTTGCCGTTATTTTGGCCTGACGGATGGTTATTGGCTGCGCGCTCAGGTGGCGTTTGACCTTGAGGCCGAGAAAAGGCGGATCGAACCGGAACTCGACAAGATCGTTCCTGTTCAGCAGGCCATCGCACTGTAGTGCTCAAAGATGATGGGGGTGGCGCGGCGATGAGGCGACGCCGACAGTCTGCCGTATATAGTCCGGGTGGATGCGGGTGCGGTTTGCTGCTGCTTCCGGTTATTGCTGTGAGCGTTGGCGTGATGTTTGCGCTTGCCGGGCTTGCCGCCGCGGCGCTCGTGCTGTTTATCACTGCCATCGGCGTGACGATTTGGCTCTGCCGCAATCGCGAGCAACGCCGTGCCGACGGTAAAACCAATGTCGGCTGGGTCGTCTTTCTGATCATTGCGTACCTGCTGAGTGCCAGCTACCTTGTTTTCTTTGTCCTGTTGATGATCAGTGCCTTTACCGGGGAATCCGTCACGGTGGGTTGATGCACTGCCAGCAGACGGTCGCGCGCAGTGCGTTTGCTCGGCGTTTGGATAACTGCATTGGTCGTTTACCGCAGCCTTAGCTCTCAGCTAATGAATTCAAGTTCAATCCTTCCTACGATGTGCTGTGTACCGGCACGGTAGCCGGATCGTAGGAAGGATGAATAATGGCAAAAGAGGGAAAGAAGCCGATCGGCAAGATTGTCCTAGGCGTCATCGTGGTGCTGGTTATTGTCGGTGCCGTGGGCTCTATGGGTGGCAATTCAACCGATTCGTCTGCGAGCGATTCGGCAAAGCCTGCCGAGGCGACACAGCAGGCTGAGGAGCAAAAAGAACCGCAAGAACCGTATACCATTGCTGACGAGGCTGAAGACACCTCCAATCAGTTTGCCTATAAGATCACGGGCACGCTGACCAATAACACGGACAAGGAAAAGAGCTACATTCAGATCGAATATGTTCTGTATGATGCCGATGGCAACCAGGTTGGAACGGCTCTTGCAAACACCAATCATCTGAAGGCGGGCGGCTCTTGGAAGTTCGAGGCGCTGGGTACGGTGTCTCCCGACCAGGTTGCTAGCTGGGAGCGTTCGGACGTAAGCGGTTTCTAGCATGTTGTATGCACTGGGGGAGGTGAAGTCGTATGCCCGATAAAAAGCTGACCGAGGAGTTGCTCAATGAGCTTCTCGACGCGCCGAACATCGATGGCTATATCAAAGAGCACGACTTTGCCGCCCCGTCGCTTTCGGACTACCTGAAGCAGCTACTACAGGAAAAGGGCTTGGAGCGCTCGCGCGTGGTTCGTATGGCCGATCTCAATGAGACCTTTGGCTATCAGATCTTTACCGGTGCGCGGCATCCGAGCCGCAATAAGGTGCTGCAGATTGCCTTTGCGATGGCGCTGACGCTCAAAGAGACCAACCGTGCGCTGACGGCTGCCGGGGTAAGCGTCCTTAACTGCAAGGACCGCCGCGATGCGATTATCAGCTTTTGCATCGATCGCGGGTGCAGCCTCCAAAAGGTCAACGAGGAGCTGTATCGCTTTGGCGAGGAGACGGTGAGTTAGCGGCTGATATCTGAGCCGGCGGAGCTGCCGAACAACGATGCAAACGAACGGGGCGCAGATGCCATGGGGTGTCTGCGCCCTGCGCTATGATGGAGGCTATGGATACTCAGAGCCCAACATATTCCGATGACGAGCTGACCGCAGCGCTTGCCGAGCACCTGGCGTCGCTCGATCGCGACGACAGCTATCGCGTGGAGCGTGTACTTAAGCGCTCGTCCGTTGAAACAACCGAGCTCGTGTACTTTGAAGGAACCGGCGGTGGTTCGCTCGGTCCCTTTGTTCGTAAACGCATCGATGCTTCGGCTCAAATCGGCGGGGCATACGAGCGTCTGTTTGCCGCTCAGCGGGCAGGCAGGCGTTTTGAGCACCTGCCCAGAATCGTCGATTGTCGTCGTGTGGGCGACGAGCTCAACGTGGTTATGGAATACATCGAAGGGGAGACACTCGGGGCGCTGGTGGACCGTCTGGGAGCCACCCCCGATTATGCGCGTGAATTGCATCCTGCCCTATGCGATGCCGTGGGCGAGCTCCATGCCGGTTTTGCAATGGTGGGGGAGACGTCGGCGCCGGTGATCCATCGCGACCTCAAGCCGTCGAATATCATCGTGACAGGTGCCAGCTATACGCCTGATGACGGCCTGACATTTTCATCGCTGGTGATTATCGACCTGGGGATCGCGCGCGTATGGCGCGATGGCGCCGATGCTGACACCGTCAAGTTTGGCACGCGACCCTATGCGCCGCCCGAGCAGTATGGGTTTGGGCAGACGAGTGTGCGCAGCGATGTCTACGCACTTGGGGCCCTGTTGTTCTTTTGCTTGACGGGAGTCGACCCTAAACCAGGGCTCGACATGCGCGAGCAATGTGAGGCATGCGGCATTCCCACTCCACTTACCGATGCCGTCTGCATGTCGATGGCGCTCGACCCGGCCAAGCGTTTTGCGAGCGCGGAAGCGTTGGGACGGGCGACGCGCGCGGCATACGATCTAAGTCGCCCCGTGCGGCCTCCTGCGCCTGTGCTTGTCCGTACTCCGGCCTCGGAGACGGTGTTGACGCCCCAAGGGCTCCAGAACCCCACAGGGCTTCCTAGGCCTGCCGCCTCCACTGCATGCGGTCTGCTCTCTCGCGTTCCGGAGTCTCTGGGGCGCATTTGGAATACGCTCGTCTTCTTCTCGCTGCTTGTGTTCTTTGCCGGAAGTCACTTTGCCGTCTTTCATCCCACCGGAGCAAACCAAAGCTACCCGACGTGGCTTCTCATAATCGAGTATTTTTTCTTTGTCGATGGCCTTATGGTGCTTATGCATTTTGCGCTGCTCGATAAGCGCCGTCTTCGTCGGCGATTCGCATTGCTCGACAGCTATCGCGGCAAGAAACTCGCGAAACTCTGGCTCAAGGCATTGGGTGTGCTGCTCCTATGCATGATCGTCATAGTCGCGGTTGCCAATGCGACCGGCGTCGTCGATACCTCCGCTACCTAAAAGAAAAAGGGCCCCATTGGGGCCCTTTGCAGTTGCACTTAGATGCGGTTCATCTGGGCGGCGACTTTGTTGTACCAGTCCTGCCACGTGGGCGGGCAGTACTTTTTGGCCGCTGCCGGGGTAAGGGTGGAGCCGTAGTTGGCGCCCAGATAGGCAACGTGAGCGGAGATGCCCTCGCTCCAGCTGCCAAAGCTGCGCCAACCGCCGCCACGTGCACTCCAG
This sequence comes from uncultured Collinsella sp., assembly GCA_900549355.1. Taxonomy (GTDB): domain Bacteria; phylum Actinomycetota; class Coriobacteriia; order Coriobacteriales; family Coriobacteriaceae; genus Collinsella. The sequence goes on from UROA01000086.1 coordinate 4,278, forward strand.
CCCCAGGCGTTGTAAGAATTGGCGCAATAAGCACCCTTGGTGCTCTCGATGCAGGCGATGGCGGGGGACCAACGGGGGTCGACACCGGTATTCCAAGCGGCGACGGCAAAGTTATACCCCTGGCCTGCCATGGGGGAGCCGGCGAGATAATTGTCAATGCGGCTCGTCCACTCATTAATGAACGAATCGTAATCGGAGCTACCGGTATTGGCGTTGTTCACCGTGGTGTCGATGGTGGTGTTGGTGTTGGTGGCCTGGCTGCTGGAATTGCTGCCGCTTACGCCCTCGCCCGAGAGCTTCTCGGCGGCAGCGGCCTTATCGGCCTCAAGCTTGGCAAGCTCGGCGGCATTTTCCTGCTCGGCTTTTGCCTGTGCCTCGCTGCGGAGCTGCTGGGCCTGCGCCAGCGCATCCTCGGCGTTTTTCTGCTCTGCCTCAAGTTGAGACTTGGCCTGCTGGAGCTCGGCCTTGTTCTGCTCGAGTTCGGTTTGCATATTATTGAGCTCTTCGATCTCGTCGACGCTCGAGCTCGTGATCTGGTTGGTGTATTTGCAGGTCGTGATGAACTCACCCAGGCTCTGCGCGTTGACCAGGAAGCTCACGATGGGATTGGTGCCCTTCTGATACTTGTACAGATCGCGCATGGCGGAGCTTGCCTTGGCCTGCTGCTCGGGAAGCTTGGCCTCGATTTCCTCGATGCTTGCCTCATTGGAGTCAATCTGCTTTTGCAGGTCATCGAGTTTGGTGCGGGCGTCGTTGTAGGCGCTCGTGGCGGCTTCGATCTTCTGCTGGGCTGCGGAAAGCTGGTCCTGCGTTGCCTGCGAGGCGGCATACGCCGCAACGGGGGAGAGCATCGGCGTGGCCGTCAGCGCAACGGCGAGCGCGGCGCTCGTGATGATACGAGCCGGCTTCGACGCAATGAGCGCTGCGGTGCGATGATTCGAATGCTGCATCCAGTCCCTCTGCAATCAATCGTAGGTTATGGTTCGAACGGTATTCTACTACTGCTTTCGACCTCAACTTGAACCTTAAAGGTTCCAAAGGGTCAAGTTGAACTTGAGGCTTTGGCTTTGACCTGCAGTTATGATGAATTGTTGAGAAACCATAGAGTTCAACTTTAACGTTACAGAGCCCTGTTTGAGAGGGGTTTTGGGCTGTAAAAGCCATCTCAACGTGGGGTTTTATAACTACAGCGTGCCCTTCTGGCGAGCCTGCTCAATCTCTTCGAGGGCCTCGGCGGGGGTGAACGAACAGGTGCCGTCGCCGAGCTTGACTACCTGGATATCGTCGCCGGTATGGACCTCTCCGCCCTTTAGTACCACGCCGAAAACGCCCTCGTGGGGAAAGATGCAGTCGCCGGCGAGATAGTAGATGGCGCAGCGTGTGTGGCAGACCTTGCCGATTTGGCTGATTTCGACAAGCACCTCGCTGCCAAGCTTGAGCTGCGTGCCCAAGGGGAGCGAGAGCAGGTTGATGCCCCGGGTTGTGAAGTTCTCTCCAAAGTCACCCTTGCGCACATCGAGTCCGCGGGCCTGCGCCGTCTGGATGGACTCTGCGGCCAAAAAGGAAACCTGACGGTGCCAATGCCCGGCGTGTGCGTCGGAGGCGAGGCCAAATTGCTCTATAACGGTGTCGTGTCCATCGGCGACGGGCGACTTGCGCGTGCCCTTGTGTGCCGACGTGTTGATCGAGACGATGCGGGCGGGTCCGTTGTAGGCGTCGTTTGCCGTGCACAGGGGAGCGGTCGCTTTCGCACGTTCCGCCAGCTCGCGCCTCGCGGCATTGAGGATGGGATTATCGGTCGGATGGTCTTGGGGCACGTGTGCGCCTTTCGCTCGAAGATGTCAATACGCTGAATCCTACAACAACGGTAGGTTCATTGCCCATTGTCATACAACGGTGGGCGCCGTCTTCGTGCTGGACGATTACGTCGATTGCCATAGATACGGTGGAGCTTTGGGCGCCGGCGGCTTGGCACGCTAGAATAAATCAGTTGCGCAAAGACCGCCCGTTGTGTGGGCAGTTCATGATAGGAAGTTTCCATGGCATTGCAATTTACAGAGCGCGAGTTCATTCCCGTGCTGCTTGGTGGCGACATCAACGCCTATTCGGTGGCGCGCGCCTTCTACGAGGAGTACCAGGTCAAGAGTCTGGTCTTTGGCAAGTATCAGACGGGTCCCGCGTACCGCAGCCAGATTATCGACTACACGCCCAACGTGGATATCGACACCATGCCCGTGATGCTCAAAACCGTCAACGGCATTGCCCAATCGCATGCCGACAAGACGATTGTCCTTGTGGGCTGTGGCGACAACTATGTCGCTCTCGTGGCTCAAGCCAAGGATGCTCATGAGCTGGCGGATAACATCGTCGCTCCCTACGCGCCCTACAGCATGCTCGAGCAGTGCCAGAAGAAGGAGATCTTCTACGAGCTGTGCGAGAAGCATGGCGTGCCCTATCCGCACACGTTTACCTTTACCAAGGCGATGCTCAATGTCCAGGGTGAGGCGCCTGCCGAAGTGCTCGACCAGATCGATTTTCCTTACCCGATGATTCTGAAGCCTTCTGACGGCATCATGTGGTGGCAGCATGAGTTCGAGGGCCAGAAGAAGGCCTATGAGATTGCCGACCGCGCCGAGCTGGAACAGGTCATTCGCGATTCGTATGCCAGCGGCTACACCGACGACCTGATCTTGCAGGATCGCGTGCCCGGCAACGACGAGTACATGCGCGTGCTCACCAGCTATTCCGACCGCAACGGTAAGGTCCGCATGATGTGCCTGGGCCATGTGCTGCTCGAGGAGCATCAGCCCCACGGTGTCGGCAACCATGCCTGTATCATTACCGAGCCCAACGACGAGCTCATGGGCGGCGTGCGCAAGTTGCTCGAGGACCTTCACTTTGTGGGCTATTCCAACTTTGACGTAAAGTACGACGAGCGCGATGGCTCGTTTAAGTTCTTCGATTTCAACACGCGCCAGGGCCGCAGCAACTACTACGTTACCAACAGCGGCTTTAACGTTGCCAAGTATGTGGTGGACGAGTATGTGTTCAACCGTCCGTTTGAGCCGGAGTTTGTGACGGCTCAGGACGAGGCCCTGTGGATGGTCGTCCCCATGGGCGTCGTCGACAAGTACGTCAAGGATCCCGAGCTGCGCGCTAAGGTGCATCGCCTGGACAAGGAAGGCAAGGGCGCCGACCCTTCGTTTATGAAGGGCGACTTTGTCTTTAACCGCTGGCTGCGCATGTGGCACACCAAGCTGCGCCACTTTAAGCTGTTCAAGACGTATTACAAGTAGATGAGCGCGGCGCCCGTCCGGTTTGCATCGGGCGGGCGCGGGTATGATACGCGCAATTGCGCAAGCGTCACCAAGGAGGCGGCGATGGAAAAGCTGGGAGTTATCGGCGGCATGGGCGCCGAGGCCACGTCGTATTACTACGACCAGGTGGTGCGTCATACGGCTGCTGCCTGCGATCAGGAACATATCGACATGGTGGTACTCTCCAAGTCGACCATGCCCGACCGCACGCTGGCCATTAAGACCGGCGAGCATGCCAAACTGCTGGCGACCATGAAAGAGTGTGCCCAGGCACTCGAGTCGCTGGGCTGTGCGCACATTGCCATTCCCTGCAACACGTCGCACTACTTCTACGACCAGATCCAGTCGTTTACCACAGTGCCGATTATCCACATGCCGCGTGAGTCGGTGCGCTATGCTCTGGCCGGTGCGGTGATGGGGGAGTGCGAGTTCGATCCCAACCTGAGTATGCCGGCCGAGCCGGTGCACAAGATTGGCATCATGGGCACCGACGGAACCGTGGGCGCGGGCGTCTACGGCCGCGAATGTAAGGCTGCGGGTGTTGAGGTTGTCTATCCCAGCGAGAAACGTCAGAACGATGTGATGTCGCTTATCTACGATGATGTGAAGGCCGGACGCGAGCCCGATATGGATAAGTTCGACCGCGTGATGTGGGAGTTCGCCCGTAGCGGCTGCGACCGCGTCATTCTGGCCTGCACCGAGCTATCGGTGCTGCAGAAGTACCGAGAGATGCCCGAGATCACCCTCGACGCCATGGACGTCCTGGTGCGTGAATCCATCATCCGCAGCGGCGCCCCCTACCGCCTCTAGCTTCCGACCTGTCAAAAAGGGACAGGTTAATTTTGGTAGGTTTTATCTTGTGAAACAGTAAAGGCCTCGGCTCGTTTGGTGCGA
>UROA01000087.1 GCA_900549355.1 uncultured Collinsella sp.
GCATGACGGTTCTGACTACAGTGCTGATCGTATTATTTTTCTGTATCATGTCTCTGGTGGGGAAAATTCAGGGGACAGCAAGGGTGGTAAACTACGCCGGTCTGGTGCGCGGCACGACGCAGCGCATAGGGGTCGGAGGAGCCGGTCGGAGGCTCGCCGATGGCAAAGATACCGGCGATAGTATCGAGCTTGTCGGCGCAGGCCACGATGCAGCCAGCGGTGCCCTCGGGCAGCTCGTCACCGGCAAAGCGGGGACGATAGTGATCGCGAATGGCGTGGGCGACCTCGTCGTTCTCCCCCATCGCGGTGGCGTAGTAACCGCCCATCACGCCCTGCTGGCTCGTGAACTCGACGACGGCGTTAGACACCAGGTCGGCCTTGCACAGGTGCGCGGCGCGAGCAGCGTCGGCGGCAAGATGGGCGCCCAGATGAGCCTCGCGGGCAATAGCGAGCGCGAGCTGCTCGATGCGCTCGGACTTGGCGAGCACGCTACCGAGCTTCTCCTGGAAGGCAACCTTGGCCAGACGCTCGCGGAACTCGTCGAGGGAGATCTTCAGGTCCTCCTCGTAGAAGAACTTGGCGTCGTCCAGACGGGCGCGCACGACGCGCTCGTTGCCGTCGATCACGCGCTCGGCGTTCTCGGGCTTGCTGTTGGAAACGACCACGAACTCACGCGTGAGCTTGCCCTCGCCGTCATAGATCGGGAAGTAGCGCTGGTTGGTGAGCATGGACTCGCAGATGATCTCGTGCGGGACCTTGAGGAACTCCTCATCGAAGGTACCGACGAGCACCATCGGCCACTCGCAGAGGTTAATGACCTCCTCAAAGACCTTCTTGGGCGTATCGACATGGCAGCCGGGGCGAGCGGCCTCGACCTCGGCGATACCGACAAGGATGGCCTCACGACGACGCTCGGCAGAAAGCACGCCGGCGTCCTCGAGTACCTGCTCGTAGACGGCGGGGCTGGCGACCACATGGTCACCGGGGCCAAGTACGCGATGACCACGCGTGGTGTTGCCACTCGTCACGTCGGCAAACGACACGGGCACAACATCCTCGCCCAAAAGGCAGCAGATCCAACGGACCGGACGCACGAACGTCGCGTGCTCGTGGCCCCAGCGCTGGGAGCGGTAGTTGGGCCACTGCAGGCCGGCGATGGTCTTCTCGCACAGGGCCGTCAGAATCGGCGTAGCCGGTGCGGAGGGAATGTTCTTCTCGGCGAACACATACTCGCGACCGTCAGTGTCCTCGCGACGGACCAGGTCCTCGGCAGCCACACCGCACTTGCGGGCAAAGCCCTGGGCGGCCTTGGTGGCGTTGCCGTCGGCATCGAAGGCAATGTTGGCCGCGGGGCCACGCTTGACCTCGTGAACCTCATCGGTCGCGGTGGCAACGTCGGCAACGAGTGCAGCCAAACGACGCGGGCTCGAGATCACGCGGACCTCGCCGTGGGCCAGACCGGCCTCGTCGAGACCCTTGGCGATCATGGTGCCAAGCTGCTTGACGGCATTGTTCAGCGGTGCGGAGGGCATTTCTTCCGTACCGATCTCAAACAGGAAATCCTTAGCGTCTGCCATGGCTTACGCCACCTCGCCTTCCTGATCGGCATTCTCGTTGACTCCGGCGACCTCGGCCATGTAGGCCTCGCAGCACGCCTTGGCGACGGCGCGGACGCGCAGGATGTAGTTGGCACGCTCGACCGCGGACAGGGCGCCGCGAGCATCGAGCAGGTTGAAAGCGTGGCTGCACTTCATGACGCAGTCATATGCCGGCAGCGGCAGCTTGCGCTCCAGGCAGGAATGGCACTCGGCCTCGTAGTCGTCAAACTTCTGACGCATCATCTCGACGTTGGCGACCTCAAAGTTATAGGCACTGAACTCGCGCTCGTTCTCGAGGAACACGTCGCCATAGGTCATGGGCGTGCCGTCGGGCAGGTAGCTCCACACCAGGTCGTAGACCGAGTTAACGCCCTGGGCGTACATGGCGATACGCTCCAGGCCGTAGGTGATCTCGACGGGCACGGGGTCGACCTCGATGCCGCCCACCTGCTGGAAGTACGTAAACTGCGTGACCTCCATGCCATTGAGCCAGACCTCCCAGCCAAGGCCCCAGGCGCCGAGCGTCGGGCTCTCCCAGTCGTCCTCGACAAAGCGGACGTCATGGTCGTTGGGGTCCAGACCGATAGCGGCAAGAGACCCCAGGTAGAGCTCCTGGGCGTTAACCGGAGAAGGCTTGATGAGCACCTGGAACTGATAGTAGTGCTGCATGCGGTTGGGGTTCTCGCCGTAGCGGCCGTCGGCGGGACGGCGGCAGGGCTGCGCATAGCAGGTGCGCCACTCGGCGGGACCGAGCGAGCGCAGCGTGGTCGCGGTATGGAAGGTACCGGCACCGACCTCGGAGTCATAGGGCTGCATAATGACGCAGCCCTGCTCGCCCCAGTACTGCTGGAGGCGCAGGATGATGTCTTGGAAGGAAAGCGATGAAGCGTTCATGCCTCTAATATCCCCTCGTCGAAACGATTACACGGTTAGATACTGTACTATAGCGGTTTTTAGTCGATAGCGCCGATGCGGATGAGCGGCCAGTAGCGCACAAGCGCCACAGCGATCAAATCAGAGCGATCGACGGGACCAAAGTAGCGTGAGTCGGCAGAGTTTTCGCGGTTGTCGCCCATCACCCACACGCACCCGTCGGGAACGGTGTAGGGATAGCTTACCTGAGCACCGGGCGCTTGGACCGAAAGTGGCCAGCTCATGCCCGTCGTATAGTCCTCGTCGAGCGCTTGGCCGTCAACGACCACCTTGCCATCCTGCAGGTCGACCGTCTGGCCGGCCGTGGCAATAACACGCTTGACAAGAACATCATGCTCGGAGGTGCCATCGGGGTTGTGAAACACCACGATATCGCCCTGCTTGACGGGCTGACCGAGCTCGAGGCTCACCTTTTGTGCCAGGATCTGGTCGCCAATCTCGATCGTGGACTCCATGGAGCCGGTGGGCACCACAAAGGGCTCGACCACAAACGAGCGAATCAAGAAGGTGGCGACCAATGCGATCGCGATGACCGCGATCCATTCAAAAGCGCCCCTCAACGCGGAATGCTGCGATGGAACCATTCTCACTCCTCGCTCTGCGAATACGAAGCGTCCAAAATCTCCTGCGCGTACGCACGCTCCTGGGGCGTAAGGCGCGCCGTCTCGATCAGATCGGGACGCCAGCGGCAGGTGCGCTCGATGGCGTTCTTGCGACGCCAGGCATCGACCTTGGCGTGATCGCCACTCACGAGCACCGGCGGCACGCCCTCGCCGTTGAACTCGGCGGGACGGGTGTACTGCGCGTACTCGAGCAGGCCTCCGTCCTCGGCGGTCGAGAAGGACTCGTCGACGTTGCTCATCTCATCTCCCAGAGCGCCGGGGATGAGGCGAACAACAGCATCGGCAACGACCATAGCGGGAAGTTCGCCACCCGTAAGCACGTAGTCGCCGATCGACAGACGCTCATCGGCATACGCATACGCACGCTCGTCGACGCCCTCGTAGCGGCTGCACACAAACAGCAGGCGCTCACTTTTGAGCAGGCGCTCGGCCACATGCTGCGTAAAGGGCTCGCCACAGGGGGTGAAGAACACTACGGTGGGCTTGGGACCCTCGGAGCTGATGGCCTCGATGGCCTCGGCAATAGGCTCGACCTTCATGAGCATGCCCTGCCCGCCGCCGTACGGCTCGTCATCGACGGTACGATGGCGGTCGTGCGTCCAGTCGCGCAGGTTATACGCCTTAAAATCAAAAAGGCCGGCCTTGCGGGCGCGGCCCAAGATCGATGTGGACATGACGGGCTCAAACATCTCGGGAAAGACCGAAAGGGTCTCGATCAGCATGTTGTCCTCCCTACTTGACCATATCGATCAGGCCGTCCATAACGTGGACGGAAATTGTTCCTGTGTCGGGAAGATCGAGCACGACCTGCTCGATCACGGGAATCAGTACCTCGCCGTACCGATCGCCCTCAACAACCCAAACATCGTTAGCGGGCGTCGACATGATCTCGACGATCGTGCCAAGTAAACCGAAGCGCTCGTCGACCACCTCGCGACCCATCAGGTCGGTATAGGCAGCGTCGAGCGAATCGAGCTCAAAATCGTCACGATTTGCCAGCACGTAGCATCCCGTGATGCCCTCGGCGGCCGTCAAGTCGTCAATGCCCTCAAACGAGACCAGATCGCCATCGCCCGTATCGGTGACGGACACGACCGTGCAAAAGCGGTCGCGCTTGAGCGCCGGCGGCGTCAGTGCGACGCGCATACCCGGCTCTAATACAGAAGGAAGCCCCCGCAGCGGCTGCGCGAGGACCTCCCCCTTCCTTCCGTGCGGCTTGACCACACGGGCGATGTTTTTGTACTGGGACCTCAAGGTCCTAGCCCAGAACCTCTACCTCGACAGCAGTGTCGAGGCGAGCGGCCAGTGCACGGGCGAGCGTGCGAATGGCCTTGATGGTACGGCCACGACGGCCGATGACCTTAGCGACGTCATCCTCGGCGACCGAAACCTCAATCGTAGAGGCGTCGTCACCATCGATGACCTCAAGGCTCACGGAATCCGGGTCGTCGACGATCTGAACAACGAGATATTCGACGAGATCGGCGATGCGATCTGAGAGCATTGCCTCACCCTCGAGCTGTGCAGCGTCAACCTCAGGCACGATTTACTCCTCGGCGCCCTCAGCGGCCTCAGCGGCAGCCTTAGCGGCCTCGGCCTCTTTGGCGAGCTGCTTCTTGGACTTCTTGACGACGGTCTCGGTCTTCTCGCCCTCGTTGGCGGCCTTGACCAGAGCGGCGACGGCGTCGGTGAGCTGAGCGCCCTTGGACTGCCAGTCGGCGATCTTCTCGAGGTCGAGGTTGATGGTCTTGGGGGCGGTCATCGGGTTGTAGCGGCCAACCTCCTCGATGATACGACCGTCACGCGGGGCGCGGGAATCGGCGACGACGACACGGTAGTACGGACGCTTCTTAGCGCCGTGACGAGCAAGGCGAATCTTGACTGCCAAAGGAAACTCCTCCAACCAAGCAGCTTTAGGCTGCAACTACAAACAAACAGTTGAACATAATACGCCATCGACGCGGGCAGGTGAAGTCCGTGAGACCAACTTCTTCGGTGTAGTCGAGGGCAAATCCATATCTTAGACAAGAATTCGGGATTTGCAAGCACATACACGCACCCCACATGAGCTGCGCGGTATACTCATGACATGGAAAGACGCGAACATACATACGGTTATGAGGATGCCTTGGGCGTCACGCCGCCTCCCTGGACGGGTCCAGCGGTGGGCCTGATGGACCTCGATGCGTTTTTTGCGAGCGTGGAGATGCTCGACCATCCCGAATGGCGCGGAAAACCGCTCATCGTGGGCGGAGACGCCGATTCGCGTGGCGTCGTGTCCACGTGTTCATATGAGGCACGTCGCTTTGGCGTGCACTCCGCCATGCCCTCGGCCGAGGCACGGCGTCTGTGTCCTCAGGCCATTTGGACACACGGGCACTTCGACCGCTACCGCGAGGTGAGCGCGCAGGTCATGGCGATTCTCGCCGACGAGACCCCGCGCGTGGAGCGCGTATCCATCGACGAAGCCTTTATCGATATCACACCGGGTCGCTTTGCGCCCGAAGACCCGCTGCTGGTTGCGCGACGTATAAGCGACCGCGTGGCAGGACTGGGAGTGACCTGTTCCATTGGCGTGGGCTGCAACAAGACGGTCGCAAAGATCGCAAGCGAGCGTGACAAGCCGTTTGGATTGACGATTGTGCGCCCCGGAACCGAGCAGCGCTTTTTGGCCGCGCTGCCGGTATCTGCCATGAGCGGCATCGGACGCTCGGCCGAGGAGCGACTGCGCCGCATGCGCATCTACACCCTCGGCGAGCTTTCGCGCGCGCCTGAGTCCACACTGGCCTCTATTTTTGGCGTCAACGGCGAACGCATGCGCCAGCGTGCGCTGGGACTCGAAATCTCCGAAGTCACGAGTCTCGATGAAGAGCGCGAGGTCAAGTCGGTCAGCAATGAACGCACCTTTGCTAAAGATTTAACTGAGCGTGGGGATATTGAGGCGGCGATTGCGCTGTTGGGAGAGTCAGTGGGACGCCGCCTGCGCCGTCAGGGACTAACGGGCGCCACGGTGACGCTCAAGCTCAAGTATTCGTATGGAAGCGGGCGTACGGCACAGCGCCGGCTGCCTCATCCGACCGACGATGAGAACATCTTCGTGGCGGTTGCACTCGAACTGCTCGACAACATCTGGCAGGAAGGCATGCATGTTCGCTTAGCAGGCATCGGTATGAGCGACTTCGACCACCAAGGCGGCATCCAGACCGACCTGTTCTGCGAGATCGATGACCGCGGGGCCCAATCCAGCGACCGCCGCGACCTCTCCGTCGCCATCGACGCCGTCCGAGACAAATTCGGCGACACCGTCCTTTCCTTCGGCCGCCAATCCCGCTTCAACGATTAACCGCCTTTGGGCAAAAAGAAAGCCGGGCAGGCGCGGAAAACCGCACCTGCCCGGCGATATGCGTGAGGGTAGCTAAACCCCGTCTCAAATGAGCTACTAGAGGAGGTTGAGGGGGAGCTGGGGAGCGTCACCCCAGAGCTTTTCGAGACGGTAGAAGTCGCGCGCCTCGGGAGTGAAGACGTGGACGACAACCGAACCATAGTCCATGAGCATCCAGGTCTTCTGCTCGCGACCCTCGATGGAGAACGGGTGCTCGCCGCAAGCCTCGGCGACCTTCTCCTCGATCTCATCGACGATAGAATCGACCTGGCGGTTGTTGGTACCGGTGGCAAGCACAAAGTAGTCGCATACGTCGGAAAGCTCGGTCAGGTCGAGCACCTGAACGTCCTCGCCCTTCTTGTCGTAGGCGGCCTGCGCGGCGGCGCGGGCGACATCCTCGGCGGCGACACCGCTCGCGGACAGCGAGGCGGCAGTGCGGTCGGACGTGGCGACGAAGCTCTTGTGCTCCACACCTTCAAGAATCTGCTCGCCGGTCATGGTCTCGTCGGCCATGGAATACCTCTTTCTAGACAGCCCGAGCTAGCGCAGCTGGGCGTAATGGTTGTAAATCGTAATAGCTGTGGGATAAAGATAGCGCCCGGACTGGATCACATAGACCAAACCCTGCGCAAAACAGGAGAAGAACAACTCATCGAGCGTCGACTCCCCCACCATCTTGCGCAGCGCATGCGCATAGTCGCCGTGGCGGTTGGGCTCGATGGCATCGGCCACAAAGACCACCATATCGAGCGGCGTCATGTCGCAGGCACCCACGGTGTGACGGTCGACAGCCTGGAAAACGGCCGGCGACAGCTCGGGAAAAAGCTGCGGAAGCTCATAGGCGGCAACAGGGCCATGCAAAAGCGGCGTCGCGGCGGAAGGAGAGCCGGCAATCTTAATGCCGTAATGCAGAGCGCGTGTGACCAGCTCGTCGTCGGAGAGCACTTTGTCCCAGTCATGGATCAGGCCGGCGGCAGCGGCATCAAAGCGGTCAACGCCGTAGACCTCGGCCAGATGAAGTGCGGTCTCGGCAACACCCAGCGAATGCACATAGCGCTTGCGCTTATCCTTCATGCGAACATCGAGCAGCTCTTGAATGCGCTTGAGCAGCGCGCGCTCATCGCCCTCAAACTGATCCTCTACCGACAACGTAGACCCCCATCACTCAAAATCTTCTTGGCCCAAATCGGCATATAGCCTGCGTTTGCGAATGTAGCCGAGCACGGACTCGCTCGTAAGATAGCGCACGCTCATACCACGAGCAACTCGCTTACGAATGTTCGTCGAGCTGATCGCCAGCGCCGGAATCTGAATATAGCGCACGTCGAACGGCAGCCCCGACTCTTTGATTCGGGCACGCGCCGTATCGATATCAAAGCCCGGTCGTGTCGCCGCAATAAAGGTAGCAAGCTCAGCGATTCGTTCGGCATCATGCCAAGTCACAATATCGATAATCGCGTCGGCGCCCGTAATAAAGTAGAGCTTTACCTGCGGCGGGTAAAAGTCGCGAAGGGCATGAAGCGTATCGGCCGTATAGGTTACACCCGGACGGTCGATCTCGAACCGGCTCGCCCAAAAAGCCCGGTTCGGGGCGGGGGGGGGGAGGGCGAGT
>UROA01000088.1 GCA_900549355.1 uncultured Collinsella sp.
CCGCCATCGCGCCCTGCCGATTCCTCGGCGGGTCCCGCTTTTCTTTTTCGACTAGGGTGGGCGGTTGCATATCGCCTGCTAGGGAAGGAGCGATCCTATGCCCCAGAACATCTTCGGTACCGACGGCGTCCGTGGCGTCGCCAACGCCGATCTTTCGTGCGACCTCGCGTTTCGCCTGGGTCGCGCGGCGACCAAGTTCCTTGGTCCGGATATCTGCATCGGCCGTGACACGCGCCTTTCGGGCACCATGCTCGAGAGCGCTCTGACCGCCGGCATTATGGCCGAGGGCGGCCGCCCGCATTGCTGCGGCGTCATCCCCACGCCTGCCGTGGCACTGCTCACTGTTCAGAACGAGCTCGACGGCGGCATCGTCATCTCTGCTTCGCATAATCCACCGGAGTTCAACGGCATCAAGTTCTTTAGCCGCAAGGGTATGAAGCTTCCCGATGCTGTCGAGGAAGAGATCAGCGCCTGGGTCATGTCCGAGGAAGCCATGGCTGCCGACACGCTGCCGACTGGCGCCGGCGTGGGCCACATCATCAAGATGAAGGACGCCCGCAAGGCATACGTCGACCACGCCATCGATACGCTTGATGGCCTGAGGCTCGACGGCCTGGTCGTTGCCGTCGACTGCGGTCACGGTGCTTCCTGCCAGACTACGCCCGCCGCGCTGCAGCGCCTGGGTGCCACGGTGCACGCTATCAACACCGATTACTGCGGCACCGACATTAACGTTGAGTGCGGCTCTACGCACCTCGAGCCCCTGCGCGAGCTCGTGCTGCGCACCCATGCTGACATCGGTCTGGCCCACGACGGCGACGCCGACCGCGTACTGTTCGTGGACAGCGAGGGCAATGAGATCGACGGTGACTACATCCTGGCTATCTGCGGTTCTGACCTCGCCGCTCGCGGCAAGCTCGCTAACTCCGAGATCGTTTCGACCGTCATGTGCAACCTGGGCTTCTCCATCGCTATGAAGGAGCAGGGCTTCGAGATGGTCCAGACCGCCGTGGGCGACCGCTACGTTCTGGAGCGCATGCTCGCGGACGGCGCCGTCATCGGCGGCGAACAGTCCGGCCACATCATCTTCCTGGAGCACAACACCACCGGCGATGGCCTGGTGACGGCTCTGCAGCTGCTGGCCGTGCTCAAGCGCACCGGTCGTACCCTCACCGATCTTTCCGGCATCATGAAGAAGTACCCGCAGGTGCTCGTCAACGTGCATTCCGACAACAAGGCCGGCTTGGACGATTGCCAGCCCATCTGGGATGCCGTCGCTGCTGCCGAGAAGGAGCTTGACGGCCGCGGCCGCATTCTGGTGCGCCCGAGCGGTACCGAGCCGCTGGTCCGTGTGATGGCCGAGGCTGAGACGCACGAGCTGACCCAGCGCGTTGTTGACGACATCGTCGAGGTTGTCAAGCGCGAACTTCCCTAATGGTCAAAACCCGTTGCCAAGTGGTAAACTGTTAAGGTTATTTTGATTGATTGGTATGTCCGAGGGGGAGCATGTTCACTAAAGTCCTAAGGTCTTTTGGTATGCGTGGTCGAGTCCTTACGCTGGATGCTCCCATCTCGGGCGACGTCATTCCGCTTTCTGAGGTAAACGATCAGACGTTTGCCACCGGCCTTTTGGGCCAGGGCGTGGCGATTCAGCCCACCGGAACGCGTGTGATTGCACCGGCTGACGCCAAGGTCGAGGCCATTTTTCCCACGGGACACGCCGTTGCGCTTAACACGGTCGATGGCTTGGACGTGCTCATCCACGTTGGTTTGGACACTGTTCAGCTCGAGGGCAAGCACTTTACCGTACATGCGCAAGTGGGTGACATCGTCCATAAGGGCGATGTACTCATTGAGTTCGATCGCGAGGCAATTGCTGCCGAGGGCTACGATGTGACGGTTCCCATCTTGGTGTGCAACTCCGTTGAGTTCTCAAGCATCAAGGGCTCCGTTGGTGTGCATGTCGAAGAGATGGACCAACTCATCGTTGCTCGCGAGCGCTAGTAAGTGCACGTGGCCATTAGCCTACAATTCAAACACGTTTACGGAGGGCGCCCTTGAAAGAGGACGCCCTCCGTGGCAAGATGGGATTTGTCCGAGGCTAAACAGCTTTGGGTCACCGTGGACGGGCAGGGGCCTCGACGCGGTTAGACACGAGACACATACATTACGCGACCTCGCCCTGGTGGCCGCACACGTTGGTTGCGGCCGACGCGGGCCGCGGGCAAGTGCTTGTAAGGGAGCCTTGCCTCTCTTGTACGAGAAAGGACGCGTAATGAAGATCATTAAAGCTAAAGACTACGAGGATATGAGCCGCAAGGCCGCTAATATCATCTCGGCCCAGGTTATCCTCAAGCCCGACTGTGTGCTGGGCCTTGCCACCGGCTCCACCCCGATTGGTGCCTACAAGCAGCTCGCCGCTTGGTACGAGAAGGGTGACGTCGACTTTGCCGAGGTCAGCACCTACAACCTCGACGAGTATCGTGGCCTTTCGCACGACGATCCCCAGAGCTACCACTACTTTATGCGTGAGAACTTCTTCGATCACATCAACATCGACCTGAACAACACGCATGTGCCCGATGGCTCCAATCCCGACGCTGCCGCTGCCTGCTCTGAGTACGACAAGATCGTCGCTGCTGCCGGTTACCCTGATCTGCAGCTGCTCGGCATCGGTAACAACGGTCACATTGGCTTCAACGAGCCCGATGACCACTTCTCCAAGGGTACGCACTGCGTCGACCTTACCGAGAGCACTATTCAGGCCAACAGCCGCCTGTTCGACAGCATCGACGACGTGCCCCGTCAGGCCTACACCATGGGCACTCAGACCATCATGTATGCCCGCATGATCCTGGTCGTCGCCAACGGCGAGGCCAAGGCGCAGGCCGTACATGACATGTGCTATGGTCCGGTTACCCCCCAGTGCCCTGCCTCGATCCTGCAACTGCACACCAACTGCGTTGTCGTTGCCGACGAGGCCGCCCTTTCGCTCTGCAAGTAGCGATAGCCTATCACCTCGACATAGCTTTGCCGAAGGCCTCCGCTTTGCGGGGGCCTTTTTGCTGAGCGCGCGCCGTGTGCTTGACGAAAATCTTGCCGCGAACTTGACGGGTGCGTCAGGTGCAGCATGATTCATTCCATAACAGATACTATGCATAAATGCTATGAAAAGGTCGTAGACGGTAGCTGGCGTTAGGTGAGTTGCGCAACACAATTGAACAGCGCTCATTTGAGGTACACTGCCAAAGGATGGGACAAGCTGGCAAGCGCATTGACCTGCGCAAAGACTGATTGGTTGGGGGATAAGTTTCAATCGGACCACGCTGAACAAAAACTTGCCATTTGCGTACCAACAAACATCCTAAACCGTAGTATCGCTCTATTCATCTAGCGATACATATGGTCTAGCGTTACGGTGTCCATGTGGTCGAGTTGAGGAGCGGGCATGGTTAACGATTTGGGCAATATGGACGACCTCGAGCTTATGCCGCTGGGCAGTAGTTATACGGTGCGGCGCGATCGCTTGATGAACGAACTTATCGCCAAGGGCCGAAAGGCCGGCATCGTAGTCCTCTACGCGCCTGATGGCTTTGGGAAAACCTCGGTGCTGCTGCAGTATGCCCAAGAGGTTAAAAACGATCCGATGCGAGGTCCCGTGCGGATCATTGAGGCAGACCGCGCCATTGGGCGCGAGGTGTTTATGCAGCTCGAGGTCGTTACCGAAGAGCTTAAGGACAAGCCGCACTCCCTGATTGCAATCGATAACGTGCCTAACCTCAGCCAGGGCGAGACCAAGGAGCTGATCGACCGAATCCGAAGCCTACGTGCTATGGGGGTTGGGGTCTTTATGAGCTGCCGTCCTTCGAATCGCCAGCTGATTCATGGACTGGGCGATTCGATTAAAGTCAACGCGCAGATGCTCAAGGTGCATGCCTATGAGTATTCGGCGTGGGCATCTGCGTTTTCGATCAGCACATCGCTCGACTTCTATCAGCTTACGCAGGGCGTGCCCGAGCTCGTCTCGGCTATGCAGTCGGGACTATACGGGCAGGGAGACGTTGCCCAGATGCTCGAAAACGAGATCGTCAATATCTACGGTGCGGCACTTGTTGATCTGGCGTCGCTCGAGAACAACGCCCTGTTTAGTGTGGCATGCTTGATGGTCTTAATGGGTGAGGGCAATATTTCGGAGCTCGAGGCTTGCGGCGTTAGACTTTCGGCGATTGACCAGTCCTATCTTGTCCGCGATTATCCCATTTTTGGCGTTGATCCGGCAGACCGGAGCTTTACCTGCTTGGGTACCGAGGACAACGCGCGTCTGCGATTGCGCAAGCTGGTCGCCGAAATTCGCCCCGAACTCGTTGTGCGGGCGGCGCGTATATTGATTAAAGCGGGGCGCTGCGATACCGCGATGGACCTTGCTGACGCGTTTTTGGACCGCAGTGCGGTGTTGGAGCTTGCCGGGCAGTATGGGGTCGATCTGGCCCTGACGGGGCATGGAGGGGATGTTTGCCGCGCGGCGCTGGGAAAGACCGAGGCAGATGGCCAGGCATCGGAGCCGACGCCTGACGAGGCGCTCGGCATCTATCTGGCGGCGGTGAGCGTCTCCAATACAAAGCTAGCGCGGTATATGGCCTCAATTATCGAGCATGCGGGCGAGCAAGCGATTTGCGAGCTCGATCCCGTGTCGTGGAAGGTGGCGCACGCGTTTACGGCTGCCTGTTATGGAGATGGTGGTCTGGGGCTTCCGGCAAGCCATACGGCGTTGGAAAGTGAGGTGTCTTGTGCCGCACTCGACATGCTGTCCGCACATGTCGAGATAAAGCATGGGCTGACCGAGCGGGCGAAGGGTGGTGAGATCCTCGCGGGGCTCAAAACGGATAAGGCCTACGATTGTGAGCTCGATATCGCGGGGACGTTTGTGCGAGCGGACCGCATGTTGACGGAGCTATTTGATGGGTCGTATGCAGGGACTGACGAGCGTGATGACGAGATGGCCCTGACGCTCGAGGCACTCGAAGCGCGTGGAATCCGAGCACTCGCCATCTGGGTGCGCATGGTATTATCGGCGCGGCGTCTGCTTGCCGGCATGCCGGTGACCGACGAGCAGGCATTCAATGAGCTCGACCGTTTTGCCGTGCGCGTGCGTGACAATCAAGTCCAGTTGTTTGGCTTGATACTGGAAGGCTGGCAGTCGCTGGCTGAGGGGCGTCCGGTCAATGCCAAATTCCGTGCGGTGCAGGTGCTCAGACTTGCCGAGGAATCGATTGGATACATACGCGACAACGCACTGTTGCTAGAGCGCGCGGCGTACTTACGCAATACATCGATGGTATCGGTGCGCGAAGAGGCAGAGCTGCTCGATTTGAGCCGAACGCAGGTCGGTGGTGCCGAGGCATGGATGGTGGCGCTGCATTTGGCCTCCGCGGGCCGCGATAGCGACCTTGCAGCCTGGATGTCCATGAATCGCCCAGGGATTTTGGATCCGTCGTATCGGCTGTTTGCGCGTCTTGCGATGCATTGTCTGGGTGAGCCGGCTGCTAGAATTCGAAAGAAGCTCCCGGTGCGCGAGCTGTCGCGGTATTCGCTGCGTGACGACTTTGAGGGCGAAGGCGAGCGTCTGTTCCAGGCCGGCGATGCCGAGGGTGTCGATGTGATTGGCCATATCGAGATCCGCATGTTTGGGGCGTTTCGCGCCGAGCGCGACGGGTTTCCCATCACGGATAAGATGTGGCGCCGCAAGAAAGCGGCGACGCTTGCCGAGCGGCTTTGGCTGGGCGCTGCGGGGCTTGGCTCCGCGCGCAACCTGTGGACGGAGTATATCGCGACATGGCCCCATGCCGAGTTCAATAGCGCCCGTAACAATCTGTACTCGACGATATCGCGCCTGCGTTCGGCCTTGGGGCCCGCACCGGATGGCAAGTCGTGTGTGCTGATTCAAAACGAGTGCATTGGGCTTAACGGCGATTACGTCAAGACCGACGTGCGGTTATTTGATCAGATAAGCCGCGAAGTTTTGGGAAATCGCACGGGTGCGCGCGGACCCCATCTGATCGAGCTGTGCCTTAAGATCGAGCAGCTCTACGCCGGCCCGTTGTATGTTCCCAATGGTTGTAATCCCACCTACTTTTTGCGTATGCGGCGCATTATGGAATCGAAGTATATCGACTGCATGATTCGGGGCGCGAATGCCGCCCTAGAAGAAAACGACCAGCAGTCGGCGGTATGGCTGGTGGAGTCGGGGCTGCGGCAAGAGACGGCGCGCGAGGACATGGTGCGTTGCGCTATGCGCGTCTACGGTGCGGCGGGGCGACGACGCGATATCGTCGAGCTGTACAGTGGGCATATGCATCACCTGAGGGAGCAGGTCAATGGCGTGCCCGAGCCCGAGACGCGGCGTCTATACGAGCGCTTGGTGGAGGGCAGGCTTAACCGCGTGCTCGTCGAGCGATAAAAAAGAGCGTCCGAATTGCTCGGACGCTCGCAAGCTTGATGTATATTGGCTCGTCGGATCGTTGGCTCTTAGACGAGCTTAATCTTCTCGATGTCCTTGCGCGAGGACTCGCGATACAGCGAGAACTTGCGGCCGATAACCTGGACGACCTCGGCATGGCAGCGGTCGGCGAGCTCTTCGGCGGCCTCGCGGGCGGAAAGGCTGGAACCATCGAGTACGGAGCACTTAACGAGCTCGTGCTTCTCCAGGTAGGCGACCGTCTGCTCGACGGTGCCCTCGTTGATGTCGGACTTGCCGATGATGATGGCGGGGTTGAGGTGATGGGCCATGCTGCGAAGCTGCTTGACCTGGGCTCCTGTCAGTGCCATGGGTTCTCGCTTTCTATGTTATGGGGCGCCCCGCGATGGGGCCTTAATCTACGTGAGCTGTCCCACGATAGCGCAGGAACGGCGCGGTGTGGGGCGCGTTTGCCCAGTTCAAAAAGAATGCGGATGCCGAGCGGGAGAACAGCGCGGGTTACAGACGGACGTGTACGGCGGCCGAAAGCGGTCTATGGACGGCCCGAAGAGACCGGCTCCCATGCAATAAACGCCCAACGGACCATGCGAACGTGGTCGAGCATGTAGCGCCCCTGCGGCACGCCCTTGGACCCTGGCTCGCCAGCACGGGGATTCTCAATCATATGCTGAGCGACGTAGTCGCGCAGACGGTCAATCTTATCCTCGTTACCGTGCTCGAGCATGCGGGAGAAGTCCGCCACGCCTGCCTCAAGGCTATCGAAGGTATCGCGACGAGGCGATTCAAAGTACGTAACCTGCGGCAGGGCACCCATCTGAATGAGGATATTAAAGGCATACACAAAGCCATTACTGCAGGTAACCGAGGCACCGATGGCATTCATCAGGTGCAGGTCATAGCGCGGGCTGGAGTTGGCGACCATCGTGACAGCACAACGCCGACGAGCCGTACGATCAAGCTTGGCAAGTGCCCCCTTCAGGTCGTTCGTAGTAACCGAGCGACTCGCAAAGGCAACATCAACAGCCTTGGCAACCGGCCCAACCAGATCCCAGTCATCATCCCAAGCAAGCTCAAGCGGTGTAATGCGATCCTCGAGCCCATAGTACTCAATGCCAGCATCAAGCGTGCCCAACATAGCAGGGGAAAAGTCAGCAGCAATCACAGGATGTCCAGCCTGAGCAAGCGGAATAGCAATCGACCCAGCCCCACACCCCATATCCAGCACGGATTCACCAGGCTTTAACGCCAGCAGCTTCATAAAGTCCCGGGCATACGGAGCAGTCTCAAGCGGCCGAAAATGCCGAGCCCGCTTATCCCACTCAAAAGAATCATCAGCCCGCCGTCGACCAGCTTGCAGGCGCATCCATTCGCCATTCCAATCAGCAGAAAGAAGCTCAGAGCGAGCATCCCCATCAACCACGGGCCAACCTCCTAGCAACAAAAAAGCGACTCCTCCCAAAAGAAGAGCCGC
>UROA01000089.1 GCA_900549355.1 uncultured Collinsella sp.
GAGCCACCGGCGAGAGGTCCATGCCCTCCTGGACGTTGCCCTCGGCGAGCATGGCGAAGCCGGTCTGACGACAGGCCATGACGTCGGAGTGATCGCCAAAAATGTTCAGGGCGTGGGAAGCGACGCAACGCGCGGAGACGTGGAAGACGCCCGGGAGCTGCTCGCCCGCGATCTTGTACATGTTCGGGATCATCAGGAGCAGGCCCTGAGAAGCCGTGTAGGTGGTGGTCAGAGCACCGGCGCCCAGCGAACCGTGAACGGTACCGGCTGCACCCGCCTCGGACTCCATCTCGACGACCTTGACCGGGGTGCCGAAGATGTTCTTGCGACCCTGGGCCGCCCACTGGTCGACATGGTCGGCCATCGGGCTGGACGGCGTAATGGGATAGATTCCCGCTACCTCGGTGTACGCATACGAAACATATGCGGCCGCCTCGTTGCCGTCCATAGACTTAAACTTACGCGCCATATACCCCTCTCCTCTCATATAGGTATACAGGCCCCGGCGATCGCCGGGATGTTGGCGTGATGGGATTTACGCTGTTGCTTCCAATCATCTGGCAGGCAGGCTCAGCAGCAGGTACGTGGCGTGGAGAGAAGACATGCCGAGGCGAGGAGCAGCTGATGCGCCCCACAGACCCGACCGCCCGTCTTGCACATGACCGAGCGCCGCAAAGGCCGCATGCCGGATGCTCCCGGGCACGCCCCGGCGATGGGAAGCGCCCGCAACGGAAATCCGCATGCGGGCTTATTGTACCCCGCCGTCAAGTGTAATTTCGGCAAATATAGGCGGGCGGTAAAGGTTTACCTCGGGTGACTGCCGGGAGCAAAATGATCCCTTGGGGACGGAGGGACCATTTGGCAGGACTGGCTAAAGGGCACCGAAGAGAATGGCGTAGGTAGTGGATTCGCCGAGCTTGAGCTCGTCGCCGGGATTGAGCTGGGCGGAACGGCCGGGCTCGACCTGAATGCAAACGCGCGTGGCCCCGTTTACCACCACGGTTCCGTTGGTGGACGACAAGTCCTCGACGTGCCAGATATTTTGAGCATCGCACCAGATATGGGCATGGCGGGCCGAGACATCGTCGCCGACGTCGGTAATATCGCCCTCACCAGTGGCCAGCGCGCCAATCTCAACACCCTGCTCACTCGGCTGAATCCAGCGCGGGGCGCTCACGACAAAACTGTTTTGTACGCGCAGCAAGCCCAAGGGGTGCGCCGGGGCGGGTTCGCGTTCGCCCGCGGTCATCGACATGCCAAGCGAACGCGGCGTGGATGTTCCTCCGCCACAGGTCGCGTGCGCGTAGTCGATGGCATAGTTCACCGAGGACCGCACATCCGCCGAACAACCGACAGCGACAAACAGCACCAGCACGGCCTCGGCGCGCTCGGCGGGCATGAGTTCCGCCGCCTGGGACAGGCGATCGAGCGCGTTGCGATAGAGATTCGTGTCCTGGTGGCACTCTTCGAGCGCGCGTACCATCGGTTCACCTGCAGGACCGCACACCATATTGATCACAGCCGTGGAGTCCATGGGATTTCGCTGGCGCAGGGCCAGTTGCGACATAATGCGCGCAGCCGAGGTACCGTATTCGGCAAAGTAGCGCTGCTGAAGCGTGCCGACCGGCGCGCGAACGATAAAGCGGGAAACCCAAGAGCGATCGGCGGCTCGGCTCTGCGGGCTGCGGCCGTCGGCGAGCGGACGGGACGAAAGCACCAAGCCGCACAGCTCGATATGGCTCAGATGCGCCGCGCGCTTAAAGATGTCAAACATGGCCCCGCATGGGGTGAGCTCAACTTGAGATGCCATGACCTAGGCCTCCTTAGTCGTAGAAATAGAATCGGACGATACTTCGACAGGTCCGCCAAAAGTACGGGCAGCTGCGGCTCCACCGGCAAGCGGAGTCGCCATTTGGGCTTTTGTGCGTCGCGGTGCCGAAACGGGAAGTTCAAAGGCAAAGCCCATCGCAAGCAAAAACCACGTAAGCGTATAGGTTGCAACCAGAGCGGCAACAAGGCCGCCCATCACGGCGCGTTGGGAAAATACGCTACATGCAGCCACAACCAGCACCGGAACCTCGCAGGCAGAAAGCGCAAGCACACCCTGCAGGAAGCCCGAGCGCCGATCGCGCGCAAGCGCCCCCGCGGCAACGCCGGCTATGCCTGGCAGCGCCAACGCCAGTGCGGCAATAATACCCGGTAGCGACCCAGACCACACGAGCGATCCCAAAGTCGCCGTCACGCGAGCGCCCGACGCCAGCAGCGCGGCCGAAACCACGATCACAGCCCAAACCACGCCACAGACGACCGTCGCGCCGACCATCAGCGCGCGACGAACCGCGCGGCCAGACGCATCCATGGGGCACGGCGTGAGCGGCTCGCCGCGGAGCGAACGACCGACATTTTGCGCATAGTGGTCACAAAACGCCGAGAGCGCCGCCTCGACCGCCGCCGGCTCGGGACGATCTTTTTGATGGCTGGACAGACAGGCCATCACCACGTCGAACAGCTGGGCATCGACAAACGCCAGCGCATCACGTAGCTCTTCGGAATCCGGCTCAAGCCCCAGCTGCTGGGCCTGCTCGGCCGCGGCGAGCGCCACATCGGGCTCACGACGAAGCAGCTGAGTCAAATCGCAACCGGGCGCATGGGCACCAATGGGATAGTCGGGCCGCGTGTCCATCTTGAGACGGTAGGGGCTCGCGATGTCGCGCGTCTTTTTGCGCGAACCCGAGGTGCCCGAAGTGCTCGGCGCGGCTTCGTATGGCGCGACGCCGGCAATGAGCTCGTAAACCGTGCTTGCCGCGGCATAGACGTCAATCGCCGGCGACATACGCAAAGCACGCAGGTCGGGAATATCGTCGGTGAGCATCTCGGGCGGGGCATAGGCAACCGTCGCGCGACGCAGCGTGGCATAACGCTCGGTAAAGGATGCCTTGCCGCCGGTACCGGCCCACGGCCGACGCAGGCTCAAGCGCCAGCGACGAGCCAAAGTCGATCAGGCACAGGTCAAAGGTGCCCTCGGCAAGCTGCCGGTCAAGCGGTAGGCGCGCCGTGCGCACCATAATATTAGCGGGCGAGATATCGCGATGGACAAAGCCCTCGCCCACCAGGCTCATACGGCAGAGCAGATCGAACAGGTCGCGACCCAGACGCGCCGCCACAAGCGGCGACAGGCGTCCGGCATCGTCCACGGCAAGTCGCGAACGCAAGCGGGCCGTGGCCCCGCAAGCGGGCAAGCGTCTCGCCCTCGACCCATTCCATGACAATTGCAGGCACACCGTCGACCTCGCCCCAGCCATAGAGGCGGGGAAAGCCCTTAAGGCCCGAAAGGGCGCGGTGGCATTCATATTCCTCACGAAACGCCGCCTTGAACTTGGCGACCAGCGCCTCGTGAGCGGCATCGTCATCAAACTCATCGCGCGTCGGCAAGATGAGCTGCTTGAGTGCCACGGCCTCGCCTTGGGCGTTGACGGCACGCGTCACGCGGCCGATACCGCCACGGCGCATGGTGGCATCGTCGGCAAATAGCATCGTAAAACGACGCAGATAGGCAGGCAGTTCGTCCTGACCGAGCGCAATGGCCGGCTCAAACCCGTCGACACGCGCCAGGCGCAGGCCGACCATGGAATCGCGACCGAGCGATTGTGGTGTGGTGGATGCAAGATCGGTCATCATAGGGCAAGCGCCGCCACGTTATTGTTGAAGTTACCGAGCGCGACGTCATCATCGCCGTAATGGCCGACCCATTGACATAGGTTGGTGTAACAGCCCCACAGATTAGCATACTGCTGATACCACTTTGACCGGGGCGAGAATGTCTGACGACCGAACTCGGCTCGAATGACAAACATCTCCCCGACCAGGCTGTCGCACGGCCTGGGATCTCCCGTAGAGTTATAGGTCGAGACCACGTCATTGGCACGAGAAACGTAGCCGTCGAGCATGTTGTACTTGGTCACAAGCCAACTGTGAATGCTCTCTTCCTCAGCAGCGGAAAGGCCACCGGAGTTTGCATCGTTGTCAGTGTTGCCGCCCGTCGAGCCGCCATTTCCAGACCCTCCAGTAGAGGAGCCCGACCCAGAGCCGCCGCTCGAACTCGACGAATTCGAGCCGGAGCCAGAAGTATCCGAGCTACCGGGCTTTCCGGACTGCTGGGCGTCCTGCTCCTTCTGCTGCTCGACCTTATTCACCGTTGCCGCCACGCTATTGTTGGACAACCGATCGATGATCTTGGTGTTGGTGAGCACGATGGTTTTGCCATTGGCAAGCGTGACTTCGTTGTCCGGGGCCTCGGTGCCGTCCGCATCGTCGGTGCCAAACACAATATGCGCGACCACACTTGCCCAAGCATATCCAGTCGTGGTACCCAGATCACTTTTGACCTCATGCCCCACACGCGGTTCGCGTGCGGCATGCGCCTGCATCATGGACGGCACGGTCATGCCATAGGCAGAAACACCAGCTATGACCAGCACCAGCGAGCACGACAGCAGCACGTACGCCCGCGGCGCCAAGCCCAGTCGGCGTCGCATGCGCACCGCGGCGCCGCGCTTTGTCTGAGTGCCACCGGGCCGCATGCGTTCTCCTCCAAGAAAAACACGCCGCTCAGAAGCGGCGCATTCATTCAAATCCATATTTGAGTGTATCAGCGAACCTAAAAGGTTGCGCAACGAATGGGCAAATTAAGGATGCGAGCGGAAGCATCCATGCGATAAGCGGATACGAAGCATCTTTGTTGCACAACAAACTCACAGTCGCACGGGGAAATTATGACTACCCCGTGCATCGCGAGGAAAACATACGGCAGGAGCAGGCTCGCCACCTAAATCGCGCGACGGGCCTCAATGGCGCGGCCAAGCGTAAGCTCGTCGGCATACTCCAAGTCGCCGCCCACGGGAAGGCCGCTTGCCAGACGCGACACCTCGACGCCCAACGGCTTGATAGTGCGGGCCAGGTAGCTCGCCGTGGTCTCGCCCTCAATATTGGGGTTGGTGGCGATGATGACCTCATGGATGTCCTCGCGGCCCAGACGCGCCAGCAGCTCGCGGATGTGCAGCTGCTCAGGGCCAATCTTGTCCATGGGGCTGATCACGCCGCCCAGCACATGGTACAGGCCGTGGTAGCTGCCCGTGCGCTCGATCGCCTGGACGTCGCGCGGCTCGCCCACCACGCAAATACGAGTGGTATCGCGCATCGGGTCCTGGCAGATGGAGCACTCGTCGGCCGTGGCGTAGTTAAAGCAACGGCTGCAAAAGTGGACCTCCTGCTTGACCTCCAGGATGGCCTCGGCCAGGCGGCGGGCCTCCTCGGCATCGGCCTCGAGCAGGTAATAGGCGATGCGCTGGGCCGACTTGGGACCAATGCCCGGCAGACGACCCAGTTCATCGAGCAGTTTTTGCAGGCTGTGATTCGCACTCATATATATGCGTGTCTTAGAACGGCATGCCCGGGATGTTGAGGCCGCCGGTGATGGCGCCCATCTGCTTGTTAGCAAGCTCGTTGACGCCGCGGACGGCCTCGTTGACGGCAGCCATGATCATGTCCTGCAGCATATCGACGTCCTCGGGATCGAGGGCATCGGGATCGATGGTGAGGTTGACGAGCTCCATCTCGCCGTTAACGGTCACCTTGACCATGCCGCCGCCGGCAGAGGCGTCGACGGTCTGGGACTTGAGATTCTCCTGCGCGGCGGCAAGCTGCTCCTGCATCTTGCGAGCCTGCTTCATCATCTGCTGCATGTTCATACCGGCCATGATGGCTCCTTTACGTGCGGCCGCGCGACAAGCTGCAAGGGCAGCCGGAGCACGGCGGGACTTTCAAACTCAAAAATCGTACCACGGCGCGGGGCGAGAGAGCGGGGCGGACGTGTTACCTCAGTCGATATACACGTCCTGGAGTGCAAGCCGCACTCAAAGATTATGCGAAGTTGAATAATTCGCATCTGCATAATATTGAAAGCTAAATCTTGTAGAGCCGGAATCCGACATTTTCTGCATCCAGCTAGATAACAAAATGCCGAACCGCTGCTCGAGGCGGCGCTCATGATGGCAAGGTATAATTTGATTGTCACAGACAGCAATTTGGAGGTGCCCCCATGAATGCCCCCGACGCGCTCCAAAACATCCGCTCAAAACACCCCGTTGCATATGTGGTTCTCTATCTCTTTGTCGGCTGGGCATTACTGGTTGTCATCACCCATGCTATAGCCTTTGGAGCAGAACTACTGATAGCCAGCTCGGACCAGCCCGTCGTCAAATGGGAAGCGACCGATGAGTGCACCGACGGAAGTCGAACCATTTACTACAACAGCCCGTCCCTCTACCAAGAGTTCAAGGTCAAGATAAAGGACTCCAAGATTGTCGATGCCGAACTAGGCTCTTTATTGACAATCGGAGCAACCGTCAACGCCGAGCAAGCCGAATACACGGACAGCCATGCGACGTATCG
The DNA here is from genome assembly GCA_900549355.1 of uncultured Collinsella sp. Lineage (GTDB taxonomy): Bacteria > Actinomycetota > Coriobacteriia > Coriobacteriales > Coriobacteriaceae > Collinsella. Next base: position 6,451 of record UROA01000089.1, read on the forward strand.
TATCGACCTCAGCATCCTAGGCCGACCGTCACGCACCTGTCTGCTCGAATGCGATATACGCGGCACCACATTACACATGTCCGAAATACAGATGCGCCCGGACAAAAGAAAGTGATGTATGACCGAGTCGAAACAGACTAGGCATAGACTCGTCCGCCTTCGTAGGCAAAACGCAGGATGAGCGGGGCATTGTTACGCACGAAATCATCGAGTTCTTGGAGGTCCGCTTCGCTAAAGCTCTCGTGTGACACCCAATTGAATGCCGGCAAGATACACTCCGCCGTGTCAAAACCCCAATCGCGCGGGCGCTCCACAACAACCTTCACCGTGTTGTCCTCCCGGACTTCGGAATACGAAACCTGCGTATCGTCCTCAAGGCGGACATATTCCCACATCATAAGCTCGCTCCGTTCAAAGGGTTCTCTTCTTGAGCAGTATACCCGCCCGTACAGCTACTCCACCGGCTTGAAGATGGTGGACTGGCCGAAGACGCTGCGGATGAGGGCTTTGGCCTCGTCCTCGGTCTGCGGGATGCTCGGGGCTGCACCCTGATGGCCGAAGGGGCTGCCCGCACCGGGGTTGGACTCCCAAGGAGCTGCAGGAGCGTCCTCCTCTTTGGGGGCAGTTGCAGCGGGCTTGGGCGCGGGCGTCGCACCCGGCACGTCGAACGGAGGCAGATCGTCCCCGCTCGCATCGCCGGCGAAGCCGCCGACCATGGCGTCGTCGTAGGGCACCTGCTCGGATTCCCACGGCGCAGCCTGCGCAGACGGCTGAGTCTTGGGAGCGGACGCGCGCTCGGGCGCTCGGGGCGCGGGCTCGGTCGGGAGCTTACCCGTGGCAGGAGCGCCGGCGGGGTTGTCGGAGCGTAGCCAGGGGGCTTTGCCCAGGTCAGACGACTTGGGCGCAGGCGAGACGGGCTTGGGCGCGGGTGTCGGAGCAGCCGGTTTGGGCGCCGCGGGCTTGGGCGCCGACGGGGTCGAAGCCGCTACCGGCGCCGCTTGCTGCTGCGGCGCGCTGGCGCTCGAGGATGCAGGGGCCGCCGAGGACACGGGTTGCGGGTCCGCAGATGCCGCAGCCCGTGCAGATGGAGAATGCTCCTCATGTTGAGGAGCCGGCGTGCCACCCCCATCCAGGACATAGTCGACGGTACGACGACCGAAGACCGCGCAGACCGTCGGCAGGACCACCGACTGCGTGTCGGCGCGACCGAGCATCTTAATGGCAAAGGTCGAGCCTGCAGGGAACGAGACCGTGAGCTTGGAGCCATCGTCGGCCGTGGCGCGAGCGTTGAGTAAAAGCCCTGCGTAGGAGGCCTGACGAGCCTTGACACGCTCGACGACCTCGGCCCATTTGCGCTGGAGCTCGCCGGCATCCTCAACCGCGGGGGTCTCGGCGGCGCCGGCGG
>UROA01000090.1 GCA_900549355.1 uncultured Collinsella sp.
CCTTAAGCAGGTCCTGGGCGAGCACGTCTCCCAGGCCGGCTCGCTGGTGACGCCCGAGCACCTGCGCTTTGACTTCACGCACTTCGAGGCTCTGTCCTCCGAGCAGCTCAAGGCTGTCGAGGACCTGGTCAACCAGCAGATTTTCGCTTCCAAGCCGGTCGTGACCCGTGTCATGGGCATCGACGAGGCTAAGGCCGCCGGCGCTGTCGCTCTGTTTGGCGAGAAGTACGGCGATGTCGTCCGCGTCGTCTCCGTGGGCGCCGAGGCCCAGCCGTTCTCCCGCGAGCTCTGCGGTGGCACGCACGCTGCCAACACTGCTGAGATCGGCCTGTTCAAGATCATTTCCGAGTCCTCTACGGGCTCGAATGTCCGTCGTATCGAGGCCGTGACCTCTAAGGGTGCCCTCGACTATATGGCCGACCGCCTGACACTCGTTGACGCCGCTGCTACTGCGCTCAAGTGCCGCGTGGATGAGGTTCCCGCTCGCGTGGAGAACCTGCAGGCCGAGCTGCGCGAGACGTCCAATAAGCTCAAGAAGGCTCTGACCGGTGGCTCCTCCGACGCCATCTCCAGCGCCATCGAGAGCGCCGTCGAGCTCGACGGCTATAAGCTCGTTGTCGCTGAGCTCCAGGGCCTTGAGGCTGCCGACCTGCGCAACGTATGGGATACCGTGCATCAGAAGGTCGCCGGCCCTGTCGCTTGTGTCGTCGCCAGCGTGACTGAGAAGGGCATTCCGGCCCTGCTCGCTGCCGGCTCCGATGACGCTGTGAAGGCCGGTTTCCACGCCGGTAACGTGATCAAGCAGATCGCGGGTCTGGTCGACGGTCGCGGTGGCGGTCGTCCCAACATGGCCCAGGCCGGTGGCAAGAATGCTGCCGGCATCGCCGATGCCCTCGCGGCCGCCAAGACCGCGCTCGGCGCCTAAGAATCTAAGAAGTCGCTGTGGTTGCGCTCGCGCTGGACATAGGGGAGACCAGGATTGGCATCGCCGTCTCGAGCCGTGATGGCAAGATGGCGATGCCTGTCAAGGTGCTTCCGGCTGCCGAGGTCATCGGTATGGCCAAGACGTTCCGCTACCTGGTTGAGGACTATGAGCCTGACATCCTGGTAAGCGGACGTCCCCTGACTATGGCCGGTGAGCCCGGCCCTCAGGCCGAGCGCGTTGCCGCCGTGGCGCAAAAGATTGCCGACGAGCTCGATCTTCCGTTGGAGTTTGAGGACGAGCGTCTGTCCTCGCAAGAGGCCAAGCGTATCCTACGCGAGCAGGGACTCAACGAAAAGCAGATGAGGGGCAAGATCGACATGATTGCCGCCAGCCTGTTTTTGCAGACGTGGCTCGATCGTAAAAACGAGGAGGTTTCGCATGCCTAGTGCTTCCGATCCGCGCCAGCCGAATCGTATACAGCAGCCGGCGTCGCGCCCTGCCCAGCCTGGCCAGCGTCCGGCACAGCCGACGCAGCGCGCAGCTCAGCCTGCCGCGCGTCCGGTGCAGTCCTCCTCTCGTTCGGCCCAGCCTGCTCAGCGGACGGCTCAGCAGCCTTCTGCTCGTTTGGTTCAGCATTCGGCTTCTCACGCGGCTCAGCAGCCCACTGTTCGTACGGCCCAGCCTGCAGGCGGTACCCGCTTTAAGCAGCAGGCACCTACCCAGCGAACTCAGGCCCCTCAATCGCATTCGCATCACGCTCGCGGTTCGCATGGCGTTGCTCCGGCGACCAGCTCGAGTTACAACACGCATGCTCGTCGCGGTGCTCAAAAGAAGAGTTCTCCGGTTCCCATGATCATCGGCGTTGTGGTGTCGGTGCTCGCGCTTGCTGCGATCGCTTTCTTTGTCGTGCCGGCCGTCAAGGGCTTCTTTGCCGGTGAGGATACGAAGGTCACGGCCGGTCAGCAGGTTACGGTGACCATTCCCGATGGTGCTTCGGGCGATACTATCGCCTCGATTCTCTCCGAGAACCATATCGTCGAAAATCCCAAGGATTATTATGCGGCGGTGAAAAAGCTCAACGCCGATATGTCGCTCAAGCCTGGTGATTATTCGTTCACCACATTTATGGATGCGACCAAGGTTGTTCAGCAGCTCATGGAAGGCCCCAACGCGGGCTCCAATGCGCTGACTATCCCTGAGGGCCTAACGGTCGATCAAGTCGCCGACCGTGTGGCCCAGGCCTACGACAGCATCTCTAAGGAAGACTTCCTCAACCAGGCCAAGGCCTCCAACTACGTTGACGACTATGGCTTCCTTAAGGGCGCCGCCAACGATTCGCTCGAGGGTTTCTTGTTCCCCAAGACCTATTCGCTGGGCGATTCGCCGACGGCCGATGACGTGATTCGCGCCATGCTCGATCAGTTTAAGACCGAGTACAAGTCGCTTGACTTTGCGAGCTGCGAAGCCAAGATCAAGGAACGCTACAGCGTGGAGATGTCCGACTACGACATCGTCAACTTGGCCTCTATCGTTGAGCGCGAGGGCCTCAACGCCGATCAACGTGCGCACGTGGCCTCGGTCTTCTACAACCGCCTTGCCGGCAAGCTCGACGGTCTGCGCTATCTCAACAGCGATGCGACCATGATGTATGTCACCGGTGGCGAGGTTACCGCCGACGACCTGCAGAGCGATAGTCCGTATAACACCTATAAACACGAGGGTCTGCCGCCCACGCCCATCTGCTCTCCGTCGCTCGAGGCACTCAAGGCCACGCTTGAGCCGACCGACTCCGAGGACCTGTATTTCTACATTACGCAGGACGAGGAGTACTTCTCGCAAACCTACGAAGAGCATCAACAGTCTTGGAATTAACATGAGGATTTTTAGCCCCAAACGATACGTTGCCTCGGTCGATCGCATCGACCTTGATACCCTGTGGGCCGACGGTAAACGCGCCATTCTGCTCGATCGCGATAACACCCTCGTGCCGCGCGACACCGAGCAGGTTCCCACCGCGGTTTCCGCTTGGCTCGACGCCGCCCGCGCCAAGGGTTTTAAGCTGTGCATGGTGTCCAACAACTGGCATCGCGACCAGGTCATGAGCTCTGCACGCGAGCTGGGACTCGAGGCCATCAGCCACGCCATGAAGCCCGCGCCGTTTGCCCTCAAGGCGGGTCTTAAGCGCCTCGGCGCCACGGTCGACGAGGCGGTGCTGATCGGTGATCAGCTCTACACTGACGTGTGGAGCGGTAATTTCGCCGGCGTCGATACCATCCTGGTAAAGCCGCAGGCGACGCAGGACCTGTGGTATACGCAAATCTTCCGTATCTTTGAGCGCCGGGCCCTGCGCGACCTTCCCTGCGAGGAATAGGTCTCGCTATGTCCCAGCACACCAAACACGGCTGCGACCATATCTTCTTTATCGGCTTTTTGGGCGCGGGCAAGTCGACGCTCGCGCGCAACGTCGGCACCATGTTCAAGCGGCGTTTTATCGATACCGACCGCCTGGTCGTGCGCCGTTGCGGCAAGTCGGTAACCGAGATTTTTGAGACCGAGGGCGAGGATCGTTTTCGCGAGCTCGAGACCTCGGCGCTCCGTTCGCTCCAAAGTGAGCGCAGCCTGTTGGTTTCGTGCGGGGGCGGTATCGTCGAGACACCGGTGAATATTGAGCTGATGCACGAAATGGGTACGTGCGTGTACCTCGAGGGCGACTTCGAGGATTCGATTCGCCAGATTCGTCGGTCCGACACGCGCCCCGATTTCCGCTCGCCTGAGCATGCCGCGCGCCTGTTTGAGCATCGCCGTCCGCTGTATCGCCAGGCTGCCGACCTTACCCTTGATATTCGCAACAAGTCCTTCGAGGACGTTTCCTACCTTTGTGCCGAGATGCTTTTGGAGCGTGGGCTGCTATGATTCGCCGTCAACTGATCAATTTCCAAAACCGCAGCGTCGATGTCCGTGTCGGATTGGGTGCGTTCGATGAGCTGTCGCGTATGTTTGCCTCGGCCGTGGGCAAGCCTAAGCGCGCGATGGTCGTTTGGAACACCGCCACATCCGAGCGTTTTGGTGAAGTCGTCGAGCATGCGCTGGTCGACGCCGGTTTTGCCGTGTCGCCGTTAGTCCTCGAGGTTTCGCCTGCTGGTGCCACGCTGGCCGATGCTGATGCTATCTTTGGCGCCCTGTCTGCCAACGGCGTTACCTGCGACGATCTGGTTGTCGCCGTTGGCGATGCCGCAACCTGCTCGGTTGTTAGCTGGTGCGCCAACCAGTGGTGTGGCCGAACCGAGTGCGCGCTGCTGCCGACGACCTTCGACGCCATGCTCACGGTCGCGACGACCATGAAGCCGCTTGTCGCCTCGTCGGCCAATGCGCTTCCCGCTATCGCGTTCCGTCCCGAACCGGGTTTGGTCGTGTGTGACCTCGATCTTGTTCGCGAGGCGGACCCCGAGGACCTCAAGCTCGGCTATGCGGTACTTGTTGGCACCATGCTTTCGAGCAGCAAGTCCCGCTGGAATCAGTTTATTGAGACCGTCCCCGAGATTCTCGCGGGCGAGGAGGTCGCGCTCGTCAATGCCGTTCAATGGTCTCAGACTGCTCGCAAGGACGTACTGATGGCCACGAACCCGAGCGCCCGCCATGCGCTCGATTTTGGCAAGACGGGGGAGCGTACTCTGCGCGCTTGCTTGGGCGATGCTGCTTCGCAGGTTCCTGCCTATCAGCTGTTATCCGAGGGCATGCGTTTTGAGGCGCGCGTTGCCCACGATGCTTGCGACTTCGATATCGATTACGTTTTTGAGGTCGATGACTGCCTGGAGGACTTTGGCATCGAGGAACTTGCCTTCGACCTGGAGCCCACCGCGTTTATCGAGGAGTTCCGCAGGCAGCAGTTCGCCCGCTCGAACCGCAGTATGTTGCCGCTGCCCGCGGCACTCGGCGCCATTCGTCTAACGAGCGTTGAGGACGAGGTTCTTGAGCGCCATGCTCACGCCTACTTGGCTTCTCGCAAAGAACTTCTCTAAGATTTATTGACATCCATCGTCTTTCGTATCATGTTGAGGGGCGGGTTTCCAATCGGTTGCGGTTCGCATGCGATTCCGACGTTCGGTTGAGACCCGTCCCGTCTTTATAGAGACAATAAGAAAGGAATCTGCATGTCTGAGTTTGCTGCCGGTCCTGCCGGTCGTATCGAGCGTGTCCGTGCCCTGATGGTCGAGCGCGGCTACGACGCTATCGTGGTACGCGACGAGGCCAATCTTCGTTGGCTCACGGGCGTGAAGGGCGTCTTCGACTACACCTTCGAGTTCCCGCACGCGGCGTTTATTACGGCTGACCAGTGCCTGTTCCATACCGACTCGCGCTACCTCAACAGCTTTGAGGAGAACACGCCCGCCGGCAGCCCTTGGGTCTACGACATGGACGAGGGCACCATCCCCGGTTGGGTCGCCGGCAAGATCGCAGCCAACAAGTGCCGCGTCTGCGCTGTCGAGGACGACATGCAGATCAACTTCTACCAGGGCATTCAGCGTGGTCTGGAGGATCGTTCCGTCGCCTGCATGTTGCCGCTGATGCATGATGACATCCGCAAGATGCGCGCCATCAAGGACGCCGAGGAGATCGAGCTCATGCGCCATGCGCAGTCGATCACCGATGCCGCCTTCCAGCATATGCTCGGCTTTATTAAGCCCGGTATGACCGAGAAGCAGGTTCGCAACGAGCTCGAGAACTTTATGTTCGCCAACGGCGCCGACAGCCTGGCCTTCGGCTCTATTGTGGCGAGCGGCCCCAATACCGCCAACCCGCATTCCGTGCCGAGTGACCGCGTGATCGAGAAGGGCGACTTCGTCCTCATGGATTACGGCGCGGGCTACTGCGATTATCGTTCCGACATGACGCGCACCGTCGTGATGGGCGAGCCTACCCAGGAGCAGCTCGACCTGTACGCGCTCGTGCGCCGTACGCACGAGGAATGCGTCGCCGCCATCCATCCGGGCGTCGAGGGCAACGACATTTTCAAGCTTTCCAAGAAGATTATCGACGATGCCGGTTATGGCGATTATTACAACCATGGTCTGGGTCACGGCGTCGGTATCGACATCCATGAGCTGCCCAACTTCAACCGCAGCAAGAACACCATCGAGGTCGGCTCGGTTATCACCATGGAGCCCGGCGTCTATCTGCCCGGTGTGGGCGGCGTGCGCCTGGAGGACTACGGCGTGGTCACCGAGAACGGCTACGAGCCCTTCACCAAGACCCCGCACGACCTGCACGTCATTGATTGCTAGCCCATTTCGATAGATTTTTGGGGCGGGGCGTCCGGAGTAATTCGGGCGCCCCGCGTTCTCTTTTTATGCGCTCGCTGCAGGCGAGCTCTGCAAGTGTATAATTTCGGTCGTATGTAATTTGGACGCTTGTGCGTTCTGCCCATAACAAGAAAGGTCGCTATGCCTACCATTTCTACCGCCGACTTCAAGAACGGCCTCGGTCTCCGCATTAAGGACAAGGTCTACACCATCGTCGAGTTCCAGCATGTCAAGCCGGGCAAGGGCGGCGCGTTCGTGCGCTACAAGACCCGCGACATCAAGAGCGGCCGCGTCGTCGAGAACACCTGCAACGCCGGCACCAAGTTCGAGAGCGTCATGCTCACCACCCGTGAGTTCCAGTACCTCTACAACGATGGCGCTGACTACATCTTCATGGACAATGAGACCTATGAGCAGGTTCCCGTTCCCGAGGATATGGTGGGCGAGAACTCCAAGTGGCTGCGCGAGAACGACATCTGCCAGCTGCTCTTTGCCGACGACGAGCTCATGGGCGTGACCCCGCCGATGTTCATCGAGACCACCATCGTCCAGACCGACCCGGGCTTTAAGGGCGACACCGTCCAGGGTTCCACCAAGCCGGCCACGATCGACACCGGCGCTGTCATCCAGGTCCCCATGTACCTCAACGAGGGCGAGGTCATCAAGGTTGACACCCGCGACGGCAAGTTCGTCTCCCGCGTCTAGCAACCAACTCTTCTAGGAGGACTCATGCCCCAGGAAATCAAGATTGACGGCATCGGCATTTCGCCCGATGTTCTGACCGCCATTGTCTCGCGCGCCGTGTCGGATGTCGAGGGCATCGCCTCCGTTGGCGTCAAGGATCTTGCCACCAACCTTGTCTCTATGATGCTCTCGTCCAAGGCCCCGGCTTCCGAGCCGGCGGTCGAGGCCGAGGTCGTCGGCGACAAGCTCGCACTCACCGTGCGTGTCGTGGTGTTCTTTGGCTATCCGTTCAAGAAACTCGCCGAGGCCGTTCGCACTGCCGTGGTCGCCGCCATCGATGCCCAGGTGGGCGTCGAGGTCGAGCGCGTTGACGTTTGCATCGACGGTCTCGTTTTCCCCAAGGAGTAACCTTTGAGCCTTAAGGTTTATCGCGGGCGCACGCTTGCCCGCAGTCAGGCGCTGCAGCTTCTGTTCCAGGCCGAGGCCACGGACAGCCCGCTCGAGCGCGTCCTCGAGGGCGATTTCCTGATCTCGAAGGGTCCCCTCGACCCCTATGCGCTGGAGCTTTGCCGCGGTGCCTACGAGCATATCGATCGCATCGACTGTGCCCTGCGCGCCGTCGCCAAGAACTGGGATCTTATGCGCATGCCCGGCGCCGACCGCAACCTGCTGCGTATCGCCGTCTACGAGATGCGCTTCCTCACCGACGAAGAGGTCTCGGACGCCATCGTCATCAACGAGGCGGTCGAGCTTGCTAAGGCTTATGGTACCGACCAGTCCGCATCGTTTGTCAACGGCGTGCTCGGCAAGATCGCTCGCAGCGAGGAACTGCCGGGCGAGGACCTGTACCAAGAGCTGCTGGCCGAGGATCGCGCTCGCGAGGAGGCACAGGCTGCCCGGGCCGGCGCCAAGGGTGCGGGTGGCCCGGGGCCTCACGC
>UROA01000091.1 GCA_900549355.1 uncultured Collinsella sp.
CGGCAGCGGCAGCCTTCCTAGCGGCCTCCTCAGCCTGGGCGGCAGCGAGGATCTCGGAATCGCGCTGAGCCATGAGCTCCTTGACGTCGTCGGAAAGACCGTTCAGCACGGTCTGGACTTCTTGCTGCTTGGCCTGCATGTCCTGCATCTGGGCAGTCTGCTGGTCCTTGAGCTTCTCTAAGTCGGCCTTCTGCGACTCGAGCTCGGTCTTTTGCGCATCGAGCTCTTCCTGGATGGTCTGAATGCCCTCGATGGCGTCGCGGTCGCTCTTGTTGATCTTCTCAACGTAATGCGCGTTGGCGACGAGTTCCTCAAACGAGCCAGAGGCCAGCAGCAGCGACAGGATGTTCGTGCCGCCGGACTTGTAGCTGGCGGCCACGCGATCGGAAAGGTCGTTGCGCTTCTTCTTGAGCTCGGCCTTCTTTTCATCGATCTGGGCCTGCGTGTCGTCAATCTTGCCCTGGACATTCTCGATGTCGTTGAGGGTCTGGGCATTCTTGTTGGCCAGCGCCGCATACTCATTTGCGATGCTGTCGAGCTGGGCCTGAACCTCGTCGAACTGGGCCTGGGCGGCATTCAGTTTATCGGTGGTTTCTTTGGAAGCCTCCGCCGCATAGGCGCGAGCGGGCAGGCCAAAAAGAACTGCCGCAGAAGCGGCGCCGAACAGGGCCTTGAGGGCAGTGCGGCGCGAGAGCTCCTGGGAAAGGATGGAATCGCTGTTTGGTGACATATGTACTCCGTTACATGCTTATTTATATGTCGCTCAACTCATACATATTAGCGTACATATGGCGCGTCCCAACGATTTCCACGAACGGCAGGAAACTGCAAGGTCGGCGGCTCGTAAGCGAGCGTCAAAGATCAGGTTATGCGTGCGCAAGCTCTGTTATGAGTACGTTAGCATAATCCTCTGCTTTTCTACTGCGCACGATTTGGGCGTCCCCGCCTGCGCTATACTCCCCTCTAGAAGTGTTCCTGATTCGATAGGAGACTACATGTCCAAAGCACTCGACCCCAAAGACACCTGCGTCCTCGTTACCGGTGGCGCCGGCTTTATCGGCTCGCACACCGTCGTTCAGCTGCTCGAGGGTGGCTACCAGGTCGTCATCGTCGATGATCTCTCCAACTCCAGCGCCGTCGCCGTCGACCGCGTCAAGACCATCGTGGGCGACGAGGCCGCCAAGAACCTCACCTTCTACGAGGCCAACGTGCTCGACCGCGATGCAATGAACAAGATCTTCGATACCCATCAGATCGACCGCGTCATCCACTTCGCCGGTTTTAAGGCCGTCGGCGAGTCGGTGAGCAAGCCCGTCGAGTACTACCACAACAACATCGAGAACACCCTGGTGCTCATCGACGTCATGCGCAACCATGGCTGCAAGTCCATCATCTTCTCGAGTTCCTCGACCGTCTACGGCGACCCGGACAACCCGCCCGTCACCGAGGAGGATCCTAAGAAGCCCGCGACCAACCCCTATGGTTGGACCAAGTGGATGATCGAGCAGATCCTTATGGACGTCCACACCGCCGACCCCGAGTGGGACGTCGTGCTACTCCGTTACTTCAACCCCATCGGCGCCCATCCGTCGGGCCTGATCGGCGAGGATCCCAAGGGCATCCCCAACAACCTGGTGCCCTATGTCGCCCAGGTCGCCGTGGGCAAGCTCGAGGCCGTTCAGGTCTTTGGCAACGACTACCCCACCCCCGACGGCACCGGCGTGCGCGATTACATCCACGTGTGCGATCTGGCATCTGGTCACGTGGCCGCCCTCAACTGGATGAACGGCAAGACCGGCGTCGAGATCTTTAACTTGGGCACCGGCACCGGCACCTCGGTACTCGAGGTCGTCGCCGCCTTCTCCAAGGCTTGTGGCAAGGAGCTGCCCTACGTGATCCGCGAGCGCCGCGCCGGCGACATCGCTGCCAACTGGTGCGATGCCTCCAAGGCCGAGCGCATGATGGGCTGGAAGGCCCAGTACGACATCGCGGACATGTGCCGCGATAGCTGGAACTGGCAGAGCCACAACCCCAACGGCTTCGCCGACGCCGAGTAGCAAAAACCTACATACCGCTCTTGCCCCGATCTCACGTTGTGAGGTCGGGGCTTTTTCATGGCATGTAACCATTCGCCGAAAATCGACCAACTTTTTTATCTTGCCTGTACATGTTTAAACAACATGTTTTACAATAGGCGTATCGAATCAGAACATCGGAGGCGGACTGCACACCCATCGGCAGGCCGACCCCACAACAAGAAGGTTGGTGAGCGCATTCATGGAGCGTGCAAGCGGCGTCCTCATGCCCGTCTCATCTCTGCCCGGACCATACGGAATCGGCGGCTTTGGCTGGAATGCCTACGACTTCGTCGATTTTCTCGCCTCGTGCAAACAACATTACTGGCAGATTCTGCCCCTTACGACGACCAGCTATGGCGATTCGCCCTATCAGTCGTTCTCGGCCCGCGCAGGCAACCCCAACTTTATCGACTTTGCCGAGCTTATCGAGGCAGGGTATCTGGAGCAGCGCGATATCGATGGCGTGTATCTGGGATCCGACCCCAGCAATGTCGACTACGGTGCCATCTTTGGTGGCCGCCGTCAGATTCTCGACCGCGCCGCTGAGCGCTTTGCTGCCGACAAGCCGGCCGATTTCGATGACTTTATCCAGGCCAACGAGGACTGGCTCATCCCCTACTGTGAGTTCATGACCGTCAAAGAGGAGTGCGGTCTCAAGGCGTTTTGGGAGTGGCCCGCGGAGCTCCGCACCCGCGGCGAGGCTTCCGCCAAGGTCTGCGCCGACCATCCGGCGCGTATGCTCTACCACCAGATGACGCAGTACTTCTTCGATCGCCAGTGGAGCCGCCTCAAGGCCTATGCCAACGAGCGCGACATTCTCATCATCGGCGACCTGCCCATCTATGTCTCGCGTGACTCCGTCGAGATGTGGGCGACGCCTGAGCTCTTTAAGATCGACGCCGCCGGCAATCCCGTGAGCGTCGCCGGCACGCCGCCCGACCAGTTCTCGGCCACCGGCCAGTACTGGGGCAACCCCATCTACGACTGGGACGCCATGGAGTCCGACGGCTTCTCCTGGTGGGAGGGCCGCATTCGCGCCGCCCTCGACATGTACGACGTCATCCGCCTGGATCACTTCCGCGGCTTCGAGGCCTATTGGGAGGTGCCGTTCTCCTCGCCCGATTCGTCCTACGGTTCGTGGACGCAGGGTCCCGGCCTCAAGTTCTTCAAGACGCTCGAGGAAAAGCTCGGCACGCTGCCCATCATCGCCGAGGACCTGGGCTTCCTCACCCCCGGCGTCATCGACATGCGCGACAACTCGGGCTTCCCCGGCATGAAGATCCTGCAGTTTGCCTTTGAGGGCACCAACTCGTACTACCTGCCGCATAACTACATCGCCAACACCGTCGCCTATGTGGGCACCCACGACAACGAGACGGCGCGCGGTTGGTTTGAGGGAACGGCCACCCCGCGTCAGCGCGAGCAGGCAGCCCTGTACACCCATCAGCAAGCCGGCGAACCCATGGCAGATGCACTCAACCGCACCATCGCCGCCAGCGTGAGCGACACGTGCATCTACACCATGCAGGACCTGCTCAACTTGGGCAACGAGGCGCGCATCAACACCCCTGCCACGCTGGGCGGCAACTGGACCTGGCGCATGCTCGACGGCGCCATCACCCGCGAGCTCGAGCACAAACTCACCGACTGGACCGAGACTTACTTCCGCATCCCGTCGGAAGCCGAAATCGAGCTTCCTCAATAGGAGCCACCGCGCCCGACCCCTCCCCACCGTGCGGACGCGCTTGCTTTTCCCGCGCGAGGCCACCCCAATCCCCTCGCGCGGGCTTCTTATGAATTGCAGACATGAAACAACCCATCACAGGAGAAAACATGCCCCGAATTAACCTCATGGAACTCGCCGAGCAGTCTTTTGGCACCTCGCTCGAGCAGCTCGACGACCGTCGCATTTACAAGCTGCTGGTCAAACTCGTGCAGGAGCGCTCCGCCACCTGCCCGCTCAACAACGGCAAGAAAAAGCTCTATTACATTTCCGCCGAATTTTTGATCGGCAAGCTGCTCATCAACAACATGATCGACCTCGGCATCTACGACGAGGTTAAGGACCAGCTCACCGCCGCAGGCCACGACCTCAACAAGATCGAGGAATTCGAGGTCGAGCCGTCACTCGGCAACGGCGGCCTGGGCCGCTTGGCCGCATGCTTCCTGGATTCCATCGCCACGCTGGGCTTGACCGGCGATGGCGTGGGCCTCAACTATCACTACGGTCTGTTCCGTCAGCGCTTTGTCGACAACCAGCAGAAGGCCGTCCCCGACGAGTGGCTCGGTGAGCAGGACATCCTAGTCGACGATGACCGCTCCTACACCGTCGAGTTCGGCGATTTTGCCGTTACTTCCAAGCTCGTCAACATCGATGTGCCCGGTTACGGCCAGCCCACCAAGAACCGCCTGCGCCTGTTCGACCTGGCGAGCGTCGACGACGGCCTGGTCCCCGGCAGCTCCATCGACTTCGACAAGACCGAGATCGCCAAGAACCTCACCTTGTTCCTCTACCCCGACGATTCCGACGAGCAGGGCCGCCTACTTCGCATCTACCAGGAATACTTCATGGTAAGCAACGCCGCCCAGCTCCTGATCGACGAGGCCATCGAGCGCGGCAGCAACCTGCACGATCTGGCCGACTACGCCGTTGTCCAGATCAACGACACGCACCCCACCATGGTCATCCCCGAGCTCATTCGCTTGCTCACCACCGAGCATGGCATCGAGTTTGACGAGGCCGTGACCATCGTACGATCCATGGTCGCCTACACTAACCACACGATTCTTGCCGAGGCGCTCGAGAAGTGGCCGCTCGCCAGCCTGCAGAAGGTCTCCCCTGCCATCGCCGACATTATCGTCAAGCTCGATGAGATCGCGAAAGCCGAGCACGATGACCCGCGCGTCGCCATCATCGACGAGCACGACACCGTCCACATGGCTCACATGGACATCCACTTTGGCTTCTCCATCAACGGCGTAGCCGCCCTCCACACCAAGATCCTGGAGGACACCGAGCTTCATCCGTTCTACGAGATCTATCCCAAGAAGTTCTCCAACAAGACCAACGGCATCACCTTCCGCCGCTGGATCCATGGGGCCAACCCCGCGCTCGCCAGCCTGCTCGACGATGTGATCGGCACCGACTGGCGCAGCACCGGCGATCTGAGCAAACTCGCCAAGTTCGCTGACGACAAGGACGTTCTTGAGCGCCTGGCCGCCACCAAGGTCGAGGCCAAAGCCATCATGCGCCAGTTCATGGCGCTCGAGCAGGGCGTGACCATTCCCTCCAACGCCATCATCGATGTCCAGGTCAAGCGCATCCACGAGTACAAGCGCCAGCAGATGCTCGCGCTCTACATCATCTGGAAGTACCTCGATATCAAGAACGGCAACAGACCTAAGCACCCCGTCACCATCATCTTTGGCGGCAAAGCGGCGCCTGCCTACACTATCGCGCAGGACATCATCCATCTGATCTTGACGCTGTCGCAGTGGATTGCAAACGACCCCGACGTGGCTCCCTACCTGCAGGTCGTCATGATCGAGAACTACAACGTCACCGCCGCCGAGCGCGTGATCCCCGCCGCTGATATCTCCGAGCAGATCAGCCTGGCCTCCAAGGAGGCGAGCGGCACCTCCAACATGAAGTTCATGCTCAACGGCGCCCTAACCCTGTGCACGCTCGACGGCGCCAACGTGGAGATTGCCGAGCTCGTGGGCGACGAGAACATCTATACCTTTGGTGCCTCGTCCAAACAGGTCGAGCAGCTCTACGCCGACGGCAGCTATAACGCCAGCGCACTCTACCGCAAGCCCGGCATCAAGCTGCTGGTGGACTTCATCACCAACCCGGCCTTTATGGCGACCGGCAACGCCGAGCGCCTGCAGCGCCTGCACGACGACATTAAGGGCAAGGACTGGTTTATGGCCCTGCTCGACATTGAGGAGTACATCCAGACCAAGGAGCGCGTGCTGGCAGACTACGAGGACCAGGACGCCTGGATGCGCAAGGCGCTGATCAACATCGCCAACGCCGGCACCTTCTCGTCTGACCGCACGATCTCCCAGTACAACGACGAGATTTGGCACCTGAGCTAATTTCGTTTCCTTTACCCATCCTCTTGAAAGCGGAGTCGTGGCAACGCGGCTCCGCTTTTTGTGCCCGCACGTTACCCTGCGACCCAACTCGGCCAAACAATCTCGATCTGTAACAACTACTCGGTAAAAACGGTCCCAGCTGTTACAGATTGAGACATACCGGCCCCTCCCCTTGGGTTTATCTCGATCTGTAACATCTAGCAGCTGAAATTCACCTTTGGTGTTACAGATTTAGATGAAATGGTTAGCTCAGCGGAACCGTCTCGATCTGTAACATCTAACGTCCGAAATCAGCCTCACCCGTTACAGATCGAGACAAACGACCGGTCAGACAGCCCCAACACAAAGAAAGGCTCCCCTCTCGCCCAGTGGACGGGAGAGGAGACTTATATGTGACCGCGGCAAAAGGATGGCAATACCGCAGCCGCCCAAAGGGAGGGCCTGGATGCACCGGGCCTAGATAAGGTTCTTGCCAGAGACCTTATCGAAGAGGTGGGTCGCGTTCTTCTCGAACTTGAACCAGATGGTGTCGCCATCCTTGAGCGCGCCCTTGGCCTCGAGGTCGACGACGGGGATAATCAGGACAAACTGGCCGTCGGGAGCGGTCACGTGGACATGCTCGGTCGAGCCCATGAGCTCGGTCACCTCGACGGTGCCCTGGAGCGCACCCTCCTCGCCCTTGTCGGCAAGCAGAATCTGCTCGGGGCGCACGCCGGCCGTGATCTCCTTCACGTCGCCGTCGTCCCAGTTGAGAGCAAGCTGAGCGCAGGTCTCGGGGGCGAGCGCCACGTTCATATCCTCGGTCTTGACGGTGAAGCCGTCGCCCGAGCGCACCAGCTGGGCATCGAAGAAGTTCATCTGCGGCACGCCGATAAAACCGGCGACGAAGATGTTCGCGGGATGGTTGAAGACCTCCTGCGGGGTGGCGATCTGCTGGACGGCGCCGTCCTTCATGACCACGATGCGGTCGCCGAGGGTCATGGCCTCGGTCTGATCGTGGGTAACGTAGATAAAGGTGCCCTTAATCTCGTGACGCAGCTTGATGAGCTCGGCACGCATCTGGTTACGCAGCTTGGCGTCCAGGTTGGACAGCGGCTCGTCCATCAGGAAGACCTTGGGGTCACGCACGATGGCGCGGCCGATGGCGACGCGCTGGCGCTGACCGCCGGAGAGCGCCTTGGGCTTGCGGTCGAGGTACTGGGTGATGTCCAGGATCTCCGCGGCCTCGCGCACCTTGCGGTCGATCTCGTCCTTGGATACCTTCTTGAGCTTGAGCGAGAACGCCATGTTCTCATACACCGTCATGTGCGGGTAGAGCGCGTAGTTCTGGAAGACCATCGCAATGTCGCGGTCCTTGGGGGCCACGTCGTTCATCAGCTTGCCGTCGATGTACAGCTCGCCCGCGCTGATCTCCTCCAGACCCGCCACCATGCGCAGCGTGGTGGATTTGCCGCAGCCTGACGGGCCGACGAGGACGATGAACTCGCGGTCGGCAATGTCAAGGTTGAATTCCTGCACGGCGACCACGCCCTCGTCGGTGATCTGCAGGTTGTGCTTCTTCTCGCCGCTGTTCTTACTCCTCTTTTTCGGCTCGCTGTTGGGGTAGACCTTCTTGATGTT
>UROA01000092.1 GCA_900549355.1 uncultured Collinsella sp.
GCCAACGCTTCGTAGAAGCGAGGCAACGGGGGCCTTCATGCGCGAGGACGTTTTGGAAACTAAGTACGGGGACCCGCCCAAGCCGTCCGGTGGGATCAGAGTACCCTTGCTGTTACTCTGCTTTGCCCACAGAGTTGAGGTTGGTCATGCGGATCTTAACCAGCTCGGTGATCTCACGCATACCCTCCTTGGCCGGCTTCTTGGGATCGAAGCAGGCGGGGTTCTCGGCCATGTAGGCCATGAAGCCCTTGGTGTAGGCCTGACGCAGCTCGGTGGCGTAGTTAACCTTGCAGATGCCGTTCTTCACAGCCTCGGCGACCTGCTCATCGGGCACACCGGAGGTGCCGTGCAGAACCAGCGGCACGTCGACGGCGTCGCGGATGGCCTTGACCACGGACTGCTCGATGTGCGGATCGCTCGTGTACACGCCGTGGCTGGTGCCAACGCCAATGGCCAGCGAGGTGCAGCCGGTGCGCTCGACGAACTCCTTGGCCTCGGCCGGATCGGTGTAGGGGCTCTCGCCCTCAACCGCGGGACCGTCGTCCTCCTTGCCGCCAACCTTACCGAGCTCGGCCTCGACGGGCACGCCCATGGCGCGGCCAGCGTCGGCGACGGACTTGGTCAGGGCGATGTTGTCCTCGAAGGACTCGTGCGAACCGTCGATCATGACAGAGGTGTAGCCAGTGCGGAAAGCCTGCATGCAGCGGTCATAGCCATCGCCGTGATCGAGGTGCAGGGCGACGGGCACGGAAGCGCGCTCGGCGGCAGCCTTGACCATGCCGTAGAAGTAGTCCAGACCAGCGGTCTTGATGGTGCCCGGGGTGGTCTGCATGATGACGGGGGACTTGGTCTCCTCGGCAGCGGCCAGAACGGCCATAACAAACTCGAGGTTCTCGACGTTGAAAGCGCCAACAGCGTAGTGGCCGGCCTGAGCGTCCTTGAGCATCTTTTCGGTGGTAACAAGTGCCATGAGCGTTTGCTCCTCTCCCTCGCCCGCATCTGGACATCGGGCGTAGTTGTTCACAAGGCGTTTTACCTTGCGTTTTGCTGCGCTCATTGTATGAAATTCAGCGGCTCTGCATGTGCGAGATATTGAGCCCATGCAGGTCAATACAGTCGTTTTTGAAAAGTAAACGGAAGGAATTTGAGCCGAGCGGACATATTCGATATTGAATTTTGGGTGTTCAGCGTCTTTCTTTTATAGAAAAGATAAGTAATCGAAAGGTATTTTCTTACTCAAAAAGAAAATGAACGAAAATAGAGTCAACACAATTCCTGCAAATTTTGCCGAGAATGGAGCAGCTATGGCCCACGCAACAACCCGAGCCTTCGCCGATGAGCGTCGTGCCGCCATCATGGAAATGCTCGAGCATAATGCCTCGGTGCAGGTAGCAGAAATCGCCCAGACCTTTGGCGTGTCCTCCGTTACCGCTCGCGCCGACCTGGACGCACTCGCCGAAGCAGGCAAGCTGCGCCGCACGCATGGCGGCGCCGTATCGCTCCACAAACGCCTAACCGTCTCCACGCAGGATCGCCGCATCAACGTCAACGTCGCCGCCAAGCAGGCCATCGCACAAAGCGCCATCGAGCTCGTCAACGACGGCGACACGCTGCTCGTCGACTCGGGCACCACGGCGCTCGAGTTCGTCCGGCTCCTCGACCAGCGCGACGGCATCACCGTCATCACGGCAGACATTACCATTGCCGATTACATCGACGAGAGCATGCCCTCGGTCGATGTCGTCATGCTGGGCGGGGCGCTGCGCAAAGGCCATCGTTATTTGTACGGACCGCTCACTATGCAGGCGCTCCAAATGGTCCATGCCGATCTGGCCGTCATGTGCCCCGGCGCCTTTGTCTCCAGCTGCGGCTTTACGACAGACTTTCCCCAGATGGCCGAGACCAAAACGGCTATGATCGCCGCGGCTCATCAAAGCGTCGCCCTCATGGACGCCAGCAAGGTTAACGGACGCGGCATGTACCGCTTTGCCGAGCTTGCCGATGTCGACGCCATTGTGATGGACCGTGACCCCGATCATGCCGTTGCCACCTCAATCGCCGAGGCCACCGACAGCGCACGTCCAGCCCTCATCATCGCCACCAGCTAAAACAAAAACCACCACAAAGGTGCCTGTCCTCTTTGTGGTGGTTGTGATGGTTGAGCGTCAAAAGTGAACGTGTCGCTACTTGGACAGCTCGTCGGCGAGGGCCTCGATCTGAGCGCGCGAGGCGTCGTTGAGCGAACCCAGGACAGTCACCTTGTTCTGCGTCAGGGTGATGTCCTTCATGCCCTCGAGCTCCTTGGTCATAACCTTGGCAGCCGCAGGCGCCCAGGAACCGGACTCGACAAGCGCCACGGTGCGGTTCTGGTAGGCATGCTCGGCGAGCGTGTGGATAAAGGTGCTCATGAACGGAAAGATCTCGCCCTGATAGGTAATGGAGGCGAGCACCAGACGGTCGTAGCGGAACGCATCCTCAACGGCCTCGGCCATGTCGTCGCGAGCCAGGTCAAAGACGGAGACCTTCTGGCCGCGAGCCTCGAGCGCAGATGCGAGCTCCTCGACGGCAGCCTTCAGATGGCCATACACGCTCGCATAGGCGATCGTGATGCCCTCGTCCTCGGGCTGATAGCTCGACCAGGTGTTATAGGTGTCGAGGTAGTAGCCCAGGTTCTCGGTCAGCACGGGGCCGTGGAGCGGGCAGATGATCTGGATGTCCAGGTCGGCGGCCTTCTTGAGGACGGCCTGCACGAACTTACCGAACTTTCCGACGATGCCAAAGTAGTAGCGGCGAGCCTCGCAAGCCCACCCTTCCGGATCCTCGATGTCGTTGGCGCCAAACTTGCCAAAGCCGTCGGCACTAAAGAGCACCTTGTCGGTGGACTCGTAGGAGAAGATCACCTCAGGCCAGTGAACGTTGGGGGCGCCGATAAAGGTCAGGCTGTGGCCGCCCAGGTCGAGCACATCGCCCTCTTTGACGACCATCTTGCGCTCGGGGAAGTCGGTGCCAAAGTAGTTGACCATCATGCGGAAGGCGCCCATGCTGGCCACAATCTGGGCCTGGGGATAGCGCTCCATAAAGGCAGCGATACCGGCGGAGTGATCGGGCTCCATGTGATGGACGACCAGGTAGTCGGGCGTACGGCCATCGAGCACGGCTTCGAGGTTGCCGAGCCACTCGTCAACAAAACCGCCGTCGACCGAATCGGCGACAGCGATCTTTTCGCCCAAGATAACGTAGCTGTTGTATGCCATACCGTTCTCGGACACATCGTACTGGCCCTCGAACAGGTCAATGTCGTGATCGTCGACACCGATGTAGCGGATATCCTTGGTGATCTCCATCAGGCAAAGCCTCCTAGATAGACAAAAGAACCCGTCTATCATAACACTCACCTTCATAGCAACGGCTATCCGTCAGCATCCTTACCGATTGTTATTGAGGCGGAATATTGAGCCGATGAGCTGCGGAAACTATGCGCGGGGAGCTGCCGTGGTATGCCGAACGATGAGCTGGCCGGGAATACGAATGGCAACGGTTTTGCCCGCCGTACCCGCCTCGGGAACCGCATGCTCAAACACCTCGCGTCCGCGCTGATGTAAATCGAATCGTACGGTCGTGAGCTCGTTGTGTGCCACAAAATCATCGAGCGAATCGTCGACGCCCACCACGCTCACGTCCTCGGGCACGCGCAGGCCGCTATCACGCAGCGCGGCAATCGCGCCATTTGCCATCTGATCGTTTGCCGCATAGATCGCCGTCATGGTGTGATCGTGCTCGGCCAGGTACCTGCCGGCCTCGTAGCCGCTGTTGGCAGACCAGTCGCCCTCGAGCGGCTCTGCCGGCTCGACGTGTTTACGCTCGAGCGCATCCTGCCAACCGGCGCGACGAAATTGCTCGTCGACTGAGAACGACGGGCCGCCAATATAGCGAATCTGCTCGTGTCCCAGCTCAAACAGGTGATCCATAAGCAATAGCGAGCAGCCGTAATGATCGGAGTCGACCGTGGTCACCCGCGGGTGCGCGTACATGGTAACGATGACCGTGCCAATGCCCGGCAGTGGATCAAACGTCTCAAAATCGGGCGCCATGCGGCTCATGCCGATGATGATGCCGTCCACCGGCAATGCGGCCATACGACGCGTGGCCTCGGCAAGCGAAAACTCCTCGGTCTTGGACATCTCGACCAGCGTGATGGCGCAATTATGCTCGCGAGCAGCGCTGGCGATGCCGTCAATCATTGAGAGGTTGCCAAACTTGGTGACATCGTTGACGCACAGGCCGACCGAATGGTAACGGCCGTCACGCAGCGAGCGACCGGCATAACTCGGACGAAAGCCGAGCTCTTGCATAGCGGCCTGCACGCGCTGGCGCGTCTGCTCGTTAACGTTGGGCAAGCCGTTGGCGACGCGCGAAACCGTCTGCTGCGAAACGCCGGCAGCGCGGGCGACGTCGGCCATGGAGACCGGACGCGTACCTGTATCGTTGGACGGGCGCCTTGCCACAGGATCACCTTCACCCTTGCGAGATCTGAATAGCGTGAATGCCGGCCCGGGCAGAAATACACTCCGCGCCGAGGCCCGCTATCGTCGGACGCATGTTAACGTACTCTACTTTTTCTATCTGCATCTCTTCTGCTTTATAAGTCCATACGGCAGTACCGTTCACAGCTGTATTTCTACCGATTACCAGATTCTCAAAAAGTGACAAGTGTTGTGTTATGAGTACGTTAACATAGCCCGTAACGTGCGGCATCGTGAACACTTGGTTCATGCCGCCTCAAGTTGTTAACGTACTCATAATGACGCAAAACTTACCCTCGCGCGCCAAGGAAAGGACTCCCATGACCACTCCCGACGAAAAGACATTCGCCACGCTCACCAAGCTGTTTGAGGAGGAGTTTGGCCCCATCGGCGACCGCCAGGTGCTCTATGTGCACGCGCCCGGCCGCTCCGAGATCAGTGGCAACCACACCGACCACGAGGGCGGCCACGTCATCGCCGGCTCGCTCGATGTCGCCGTCGACGGCATCGCCGTGGCAACCGATTCCAACAAGGTTCGCGTTGCCGACGAGGGCTATCCCACGTTTGAGATCGCGCTCGATACGCTAGATGTTCAGGAGTCCGAGAAGGGCACGTCCGCAAGCCTCGTCCGCGGCATGGCCCACGAGATCGCAGCCCTTGGCGTTGAGCCCCAGGGCTTCGACTTCGCCTTCACCTGCTCTGTCCCCTCGGGCGGCGGCCTTTCCAGCTCTGCTGCTGTCGAGGCGGCATACGGTCGCGCCATGGAGACGCTCTGGGGCGCACCCGCCATCGAGCCCGTCGCGCTCGCCCAGATGAGCCAGCGCACCGAGAACAACTACTACGGCAAGCCCTGCGGTCTGATGGACCAGGCCGCTGTATGCCTGGGCGGCCTTGCCTACATGGACTTTGAGGACCAGGCTCAGCCTAAAACCCAGAAGCTCGAACTCAACTTTGAGGATCACGGCTATGCGCTCGTGCTCGTTAAGGTTGGTGCCGACCACGTGGCCGCCACCGACGATTACGCTGCCGTTCCGCGCGAGATGCAAGACGTCGCCGCCGAGTTTGGCAAGGCACGCCTGTGCGAGGTCGATGTTGCCGATTTTGACGCCAAGCTCCCCGAGCTGCGTGCCAAACTGGGCGACCGTGCCTGCCTGCGCGCCGTTCACTACTGGTACGAGAATGGCCTGGTCGATAAGCGCTGGGCGGCCCTGAACGCCGGCGACATCGATCAGTTCCTGGTCCTGACGCGCGAGTCCGGCGCCAGCTCTGCCATGTACCTGCAGAATGTCGTTGCCAAGCTGGGCTCCGAGCAGCCTTCCATGTATGCCCTGGCGCTGGCCGAGCACGTGCTCGACGGCCGCGGCGCCGTTCGTATCCACGGTGGCGGCTTTGGTGGCACCATCCAGGCCTTTGTGCCGCTCGACCTGGTCGACACCTTCATCGCCAAGATGAACGGCTGGCTGGGCGAAGGCTCTGCCCGTCACTACGCCATCTCTGACAAGGGGGCTTACGCGGCATGGCTGTAATGATTGACGTGCGCGAGGCCGCGCAGAACCTGATCGAGTACGCTATCCACCGATCGATGATCGGCCAGGACGATCGCATCTGGGCATACAACACCATTCTAGAGTGCATCGGTGCCACAGGTCCCGCGCTCGACATGGCCTGGGCACTCCAGGTCGAAAAACTCTCGCTCTTGCACCCCGATACCCTGCCCGACTTTGACCTTGAAGGCACGCTTGCCGCGCTTTCCGAGGCTGCCGTTGCCAATGGCGCCGCCGAGGACACGGTGTCGGGCCGCGACCGCATCGCCATGCGCATCATGGGCGCGCTCATGCCGAGGCCTTCGGTTGTAAACGAGGAGTTCAACGGACGTATGGGCGTCAACGAGCCCCGCGCCGCGACCGACTGGTTCTACGGTCTGTGCTGCGACGCCGGCTACGTGCGCCGTGCCGCCATCGCGCGCAACATCAAATGGAGCACCCCCACCAACTGGGGCGATCTTGAGATCACCATCAACCTGTCCAAGCCTGAGAAGGACCCGCGCGATATCGCCGCGGCAGGTGCCGCCAAAAACACGGGCGAGAAGTATCCCGCCTGTCAGCTGTGCATCGAGAACGAGGGCTACCCCGGACGCTCCGCCGCGGCCGACGGCGGCGCCCATCCCGCCCGTCAAAACCTACGCGTTATTCCCATTCAGCTCAACGGCGAGCGCTGGGGCTTCCAGTACAGCCCGTATGCGTACTTTAACGAGCACTGCATTGCCATGAGCTCCGAGCATCGCCCGATGCACGTCGACCGTAAGGGCCTGACCTGCCTGCTCGACTTTGTCGACCTGTTCCCGCACTACTTTATTGGCTCCAACGCCGACCTGCCCATCGTGGGCGGCTCGATTCTGTCGCACGACCACTTCCAGGGCGGTGCGCACGAGTTCCCCATGATGCATGCCGCCGAGGTCTCGCAGTTTAGCGTGCCCGGCTTTGACCAGGTCACCGGTACCGTGCTGCAGTGGCCGCTCTCGGTACTGCGCCTGCGCTCGCATGACCGCGCTCAGCTGCTCGACGCTGCCGAGAAGATTATCCTCGCCTGGCGCGAGTGGACCGATGAGTCGGTGGGCGTCATCGCGCACACAGCCGACGGCGTGGCGCACAACACCGTGACGCCCGTCATCCGCCGCGTCGACTCCCGCGGCAATGCCGGCGGCGAAATCTACGAGGCCTACCTGGCGCTTCGCTGCAACATCACGACCGACGAGCATCCGCTGGGCGTATTCCACCCGCATGCTGAGTACCACCATATTAAAAAGGAGAACATCGGCCTGATCGAGGTCATGGGCCTGGCCATTCTTCCGCCGCGCCTGGTTCCCGAGCTCGGCGCTGTTCGTGAGCACCTGCTGGCAGCCAAGGCCGATGCCAGCTACGACCTTGCCGGCGCACTCGAGGGCGATGATCTTTGCCGCAGCCATGCCGCATGGACCGAGGATGTCTTTGCCCGTCGCGCCGATGAGCTTACGGCGGATAACGCCATCGATATCCTGCACGAGGAGGTGGGCGTGGTGTTTGGCCACGTGCTCGACAACGCCGGCGTCTTTAAGTGGGACGAGGCGGGACGCGCCGCCCAGCAGCGCTTTATCGACTCGCTGTAGCAGCGAGCCCGAACGCACGCACTCAACGAATAGCGCCTACGCGACAACGGCGCCCGCCGGCAACATCGCCGACGGG
>UROA01000093.1 GCA_900549355.1 uncultured Collinsella sp.
TACTACACCCATACGGTGTTTGAGGTCGTTTCCACGCATCCGGAATCCGGTTCGCAGGCAACTGTTTTCGCGGGCGGCCGCTATGACGGCCTGGTCGAGCTCGAGGGTGGCAAGCCCACGGCGGGCGTCGGCTTTGCCGTTGGTTTTGAGCGCGCCCTGCTGGCCCTGCAGGCCTTTGGCAACGATTTGGGTGCCGATGAGGCCCCGTGCGTCTATGTCGCCAACGCCGGCAAGGAGCTGCGCCAGAACGTCTTTGCCATCACGCAGGAGCTTCGCGCCGCAGGTATCGTGACCGAGGCCGACTATCAGGGCCGTTCGCTCAAGGCCCAGTTTAAGCAGGCCGACAAGGTGGGCGCTAAGCTCATTTTGGTCCTGGGCGGCGACGAGCTTGCCGCTGGCAAGGTCAAGGTGCGCGACATGGAGAGCCATGACGAGGTACTGGTCGATCTGGCCAACGTGGTCGAGGCGGTTCGCGAGCGCCTGTAGCGCATCTTTTTGAGCTGCGGGCCTGCTAACGTGCCCTGCTCATGGAGAGCGATTGTTACGGGGGTGTTTCGCTTTTATGCGGAATGCCCCCGTTTGTGTATGCCGTCCACCGAGAAATACGACCATTTAGGGCAAAAACCCTTGCAATGCAGAAAATACTTTTGTGTGGTAAAGCGCAATCAGTGTCGAAAGTATTTCTCAAGCGCCTATAATGAATACCGCATGTTACGTGCATAGAAGGAGGAATGGGAGGAAACGTGGCTGAGAACCTAAGCAACCAGTCTGTACCCGAAGCCGCGGCGCGCGTCGCTGCCGTGGTCAACCGCCTCGTTAACCGAATCGGCTCGAATGCCGAGTCCAGGGAGCGTCTCGCCGAGATCGAGATCCCCGAGGAGCTGCGCGACAATCTGGCGTTGTTCCTGCGCCTGGAGCGTCGTGTGCTTAGCGAGTATGATCCTGAGATTGCGGACCTGTTCGACAAGATCCTGTCGGCCGAGATTGTGGCCAATGCCGGTAACCCCGGTACCCGCGCTGCCGACGAGGCCGTCGACGAGCAGGGCGTGCCCACCGCCGACGAGCCCACCGCCGTGGCATTTCGTGAAGTCGTCGATCTGATCGACAGCCTGCCGCTCGATAAGCAGCAGGTCATTGTCCGTGCCTTTACGAGCTTCTTCCATCTGGCAAATCTGTCGGAGGAGAACTACCGTGTGGCGCAGCTGCGCGAGCGCGAGGCCGGTGCGTCGACCGATACCGAGGTCGATCCCGCCAACGAGCTCACCGTCGCCTATCACCAGCTGGTGAATGAGCTGGGCGTCGAGGGCGCCAACGAGCTGCTCGGCAAGCTTGAGTTCCATCCCGTCTTTACCGCGCATCCCACTGAGGCCCGTCGTAAGGCCGTCGAGGGCAAGATTCGCCGTATCTCCAACCTGCTGGAGGAGCGTCCGCGTCTGGGCGGCTCCGACCTGGTGGAGAACGAGCGCCATATGCTGCAGGAGATCGACGCCCTGGTGCGTACGAGCCCCATCGCGCTCAAGAAGCCCACGCCGGTCGAGGAAGCCGATACCATCATCGACATCTTCGATAACACGCTGTTCGACGTCATCCCCGTCATCTATCGTCGCTTTGACGACTGGGTGCTGGGCGACAAGGCCGGTACCGTGCCGCCGCTGTGCCCGGCGTTCTTCCATCCCGGCAGCTGGATCGGTTCCGACCGCGACGGTAACCCCAACGTCACCGCCAAGGTGAGCCGTGAGGTCGCCGCCAAGTACTTCACCCACATGGTGCTCAAGCTCGAGGACAAGTGCCGCCGCATCGGCCGCAACCTCACGCTCGAGGCCACCTACAGCAAGCCGTCTGCCGAGCTCATTAACCTGTGGAACCATCAGGTCGAGATGAGCCCTCGTTACACGGCCCGCGCCGAGCTGATCTCCGAGCACGAGCCGCATCGCGCCGTCATGCTCGTCATGGCCGACCGCCTGAACGCCACCGTCCGTCGTATCACCGACACCATGTACCACAGCGCCGATGAGTTCCTGGAGGACCTGCGCGTCGTCCAGCGCTCGCTGGCCGCCTGCGGTGCCGTCCGTGCTGCCTACGGCCCGGTCCAGACCATCATCTGGCAGGTCGAGTCCTTCGGCTTCCATATGGTCGAGATGGAGTTCCGTCAGCACTCCGTGGTGCATGCCCGCGCCCTTAAGGATATCCACGAGAACGGTATCCATGGCGACCTGCAGCCCATGACGCGCGAGGTCATCGATACCTTCCGTGCTATCGGCTCCATCCAAAAGCGCTACGGCAAGAAGATGGCGCACCGCTACATCATCTCGTTTACCAAGAGCGCTCAGCATGTGGCCGACGTCTTTGAGCTGGCGCACCTGTCCTTTGCACACGAGGAGGATGTCCCCGAGCTCGACGTGATCCCGTTGTTCGAGCAGCTCGAGGACCTCGAGGGCTGCGTCGACGTGCTCGATCAGATGCTTACGCTGCCCGTGGTGCAAAAGCGCCTTGCCCAGACCAACCGCCGCATGGAGGTCATGCTGGGCTATTCCGACTCTTCCAAGGATGCCGGTCCTACCACGGCTATGCTCGCGCTGCACTCCGCGCAGGAGCGCATCGCCAAGTGGGCAGAGAAGAACGATATCGACCTGGTGCTCATGCACGGTCGCGGCGGTGCCGTGGGCCGTGGCGGCGGCCCGGCCAACAAGGCCGTGCTGGCGCAGCCCAAGGGTTCGGTCAACTGCTTCTTTAAGCTCACCGAGCAGGGCGAAGTCATCTTTGCCCGTTACGGCAACCGCACGCTGGCTCAGCGCCATGTTGAGTCCGTTGCCGCCGCAACGCTTTTGCAGTCGGCCCCGAGTGTCGAGAAGACCAACACCGAGACCACGCAGAAGTTCTGGGATATGGCCGAGAAGCTCAACACCGCAAGCCACGAACGCTATCTGGACCTGCTGAACACCGAGGACTTTACACCGTGGTTCTCGACCGTGACGCCGCTGACCGAGGTCGGTCTGCTGCCGATCGGCTCGCGTCCCGCCAAGCGCGGTCTGGGCGCCAAGTCGCTCGATGACCTGCGTACCATCCCGTGGATCTTCAGCTGGAGCCAGGCGCGCATTAACCTGGCCGCTTGGTACGGTCTGGGCACCGCCTGCGAGCAGCTTGGCGATCTTGACCAGCTCAAGGCTGCCTACCAGGAGTGGCCGTTCTTCCGCACCTTTATCGACAACATCGAGATGTCGATCGCCAAGACCGACCAGCGCATCGCCAAGATGTATCTGCACCTGGGCGACCGCGAGGATCTGTCCGAGAAGGTCTTTACCGAGATGCAGCTCACCCGTAAGTGGGTCCTTGCCATCGTCGGTGACGAATGGCCGCTGCAGCGTCGTCGCGTGCTTGGCTGCGCCGTTCGCGTGCGTAACCCCTATGTCGACGCCCTGTCCATCGCCCAGGTCCGCGCCCTTCGCGAGGTGCGTATGAACCAGGACGAGATGGCCGAGGAGAAGAAGGCCGAGTACATGAGCCTGATTCTTTCGACTGTGACCGGCGTCTCGGCAGGTCTGCAGAACACGGGGTAATCGATAGCCCTGTGGCTCTCACCGGGATCCGATGGGTTTCCCTCTGAATGCGTCCTCGCACTTGAAGCCCCCTTATCCTGCTCCTTCGGAGCTGCGGATAAGGGGGCTTCGTGCTGCGGAGTGCATTCAGAGGGAAACCCATCGGATCCCTTCGTCCTCGGTCTTCTGGGATTAAAGCTAAAGGGAATAAGGCGCGCTTTGCGCCTTACAGCTGTGACGGCTTCGGTCCCGTTTGGGGTCGCGGCCGTTTTGTTGTGGGTCAAATATGAACGTTGTGTTAATGAGTCGGTGGACGGTGGTGTTTTTCGGTGAGCGGCGTATCCTTCCAACGGTTTATCTAGTGTGTCAGTTGAAAAGGAAGAGGGCGCTCGTCATTGTTTGAATGTGAACTGCCGTTTGACCACAAGACGTTGCATCTGGAGCTCGAGGATAAGAACTTCGCGGGTGTGATGGAAGGTCATCAAAACGAGTTTAAGACCACGAAATCGCAGGAAGAGCTGGTAGAGGAGTCGCTTGCCAACCCTTATGGCTCGCCGTCGCTCGAGGAGCTTTGTGCTGGCAAGAAGGATATTGTCATTATTAGCTCCGATCATACGCGTCCCGTTCCCTCGCGTGTGACGATGCCTATTCTGCTGCATCACATCCATTCCGCTGCGCCCGAGGCTCGCGTGCGCATTTTGGTTGCTACGGGTATGCATCGTCCGTCGACGCATGAGGAACTCGTCAACAAGTACGGCGAGGAGATCGTTGCCAACGAGGAAATCGTTATGCACGTCGCGACTGACGACAGCATGATGAAAAAGATCGGCACCCTGCCTTCTGGTGGCGAGTGCATCATCAACAAGATTGCCGCCGATTGCGATCTGCTGCTTGCCGAGGGCTTTATTGAGCCGCACTTCTTTGCCGGTTTCTCTGGTAGCCGCAAGTCCGTCTTGCCTGGCATCGCCAGCTACAAGACCATCATGTACAACCACAACGGTCAGTTTGTGAACGATTCCCATTCGCGTGCCGGCAACCTGTGCCACAACCACGTGAGCGAGGACATGTTTGCCGCTGCCGAGATGGCTCACCTTGCCTTTGTGCTCAACGTGGTGCTCAACGGCAAGCATGAGGTTATCGGCTCCTTTGCAGGCGACATCCATAAGGCACACGAGGCTGGCTGCGAGTTCGTGAAGAGCCTTGCCGGCGTTGAGCCCGTCGAGTGCGAGATCGCCATCACCACCAACGGCGGCTACCCGCTCGACCAGAACATCTATCAGGCCGTGAAGGGCATGTGCTCTGCCGAGGCCACGCTTCCCGAGGGCGGCGTGATCATCGACGTCGCCGGTTGTGCCGACGGCCACGGTGGCGAGGGCTTCTATCACAACATCGCCGACAACGATCCGGCGGAGTTTGAGCGTGCCTGCATCGACCGTCCTAAGGACGAGACCCTGCCCGACCAGTGGACGAGCCAGATCTTTGCCCGCATCCTGGCGCATCACCCTGTGATCATGGTCACCGACCTGTGCGATCACCAGATGATCAAGGATATGCACATGACGCCGGTCAACACCCTCGATGAGGCGCTCAAGCTCGCCTTTGAGATGAAGGGTGCCGATGCCAAGGTGGCCGTCATTCCCGATGGCCTGGGCGTTGTCGTCGCTCAGCACTAGTACGCGGCCTAAACGAATCGTTTATAACCGACAAGAAAGATAAGGTTTTATGCTTACCAAACTCCTCTGCGAATTCGGCGCAACGGCCCTCATGATCATCTTTGGCGTGGGCGTACACTGCGATACCGTGCTCAAGGGCACCAAGTATCAGGGCTCTGGTCATATGTTTGCCATCACCACTTGGTCTTTTGGCATCTCGGTCGCTTTGTTTATCTTTGGCGGCGCCGTGTGCATGAACCCCGCCATGGTGCTTGCCCAGTGCATCGTCGGCCTGGTGCCGTGGAGCAGCTGCATCCCCTTCATGGTTGCCGATATGCTCGGCGGCTTTGCGGGTGCCGTGATCGCGTGGTTGATGTATGCCGATGAGTTCAAGGCTTCCGATGGTGTCATCGATCCCATTGCTCAGCGCAACATCTTCTCGACCAACCCCACCACCGAGGGCACCAACTATGCCCGCAACTTCTTCTGCGAGGCTATCTGCACCTTCGTGTTCATCAGCGCCATCCTTGCTGCTGCTAACCGTGCTGGCGAGAACGTTCTGATGCTCGCCATCTGCGTCGGTCTGATCGTTTGGGCTGTTGGCATGGGCATGGGCGGCATCACCGGCTTCGCCATGAACCAGGCTCGTGACCTTGGTCCTCGCATGGCCTATCAGGTGCTGCCGATCAAGAACAAGGCCGACAACAACTGGAAGTATGGCCTGCTTGTTCCTGGCATCGCGCCGTTTGTCGGTGCTGCTCTGGCCGCGCTGTTTGTGCATGGTTTCTTGGGCATGTTCTAGTCTGAGGCTACATAGTTGTCCGCTGGCCGCATGGGGTAACTTCCCAGCGCGTCCTCGGACATGAAAGAACCCCCGCTGCGCACTTCGTGCGGCGGGGGTTCTTTCGTCCTGCGGAATGCGCTGGGAAGTTACCCCATGCGGACAGCTGCGGGATCTTGGCCGCGTTGGAACAAGCAGCCTAACATATAAATCTGAATTTGGATTTGGATGGGAGGGCTTGTTGCTGTTGGGGGCGGTGAAGCGCGAGTGACACTTTGGGATGCGTGGCGCCCTGGGTTGGGGCGATGCTTTGGGATGAGGTTCTTACTTAGCTGAAGAGGGGTTTTATGGCTGAGAGGTAGTCTTTGGCTACGTCCTCTTTTGGGGCTTGGAAGTTGTGCCAGGCCCACCATTGGACCATTCCTACGAAGCTTGAGGCTATGTGGTGGAGGAGGAAGCTGCGGTCCATGGTGCCGGCGGGGCCTGTGGGGTCGGCGGGGACGGTTTCGGCTGCTCGTGACATGATGGTCTTGCGTAAGCAGTCGGCGAAGACGCGGGAGCCGGCGCCGGCTACGAGGGCTCGAACGCCCTGACGGCGCTCCCAGAGGTTGTTGAGGATATGCTCGACCTGCACGAGTGGGTCGTCGAGCGGTGTGCCATCGTCGTCGAGGGCGTGGGTGCAGATGTCGCTCACGAGCTCGGACAGTAGGTCGTCTTTGCTCTTAAAGAGGCCGTAGAATGTCGCGCGGCCTACGTGAGCGCGCGCGATGATGTCGCCGACGGTAATCTTGCCGTAGTCCACTTCGCGTAGCAGCTCGGAGAACGCCGCAACGATGGCAGCGCGGCTTTTTTCTTTGCGGGCATCCATGGCTATGCATCCACGTGAACGAGCAGACAACGGAGCGTGCCGGAGCAACCCTCGTAGGGGCGCTTACCGGCGCCGTAGCCGACGGCCTCGATGCGGTAGCGGGCCGGTAGGTGCTCGGACGTGCGCAGTGCGGCGACGATGGCGGCGCCCGTGGGCGTCACGAGCTCGCCGGCGACCGGTGCGGGCGTGAGGGCGATATTGCCTGCTTGGCATAGGTTGACGACGGCGGGCACCGGGATGGGCATAAGGCCGTGGGCACAGTGGATGGTGCCGTGACCCTCGGAGAGCGACTCGACGATAATGTCCTCGATACCCAGGTCATCGAGACAGATGGCGACCGAGCAGATGTCGACGATGGAGTCGATGGCGCCTACCTCGTGGAACATGACGGTCTCGGGCGTTTTGCCGTGGGCCTTGGCCTCGGCGGCGGCGAGTGCGGTAAAGATGGCGAGCGCGCGGCGCTTGGCGCCATCGCTTAACTGCGAGCCATCGATGATGGCGGTGACATCCGCCAAAGAACGGTGGTGATGGTGGTGGGTGTGGTGATGATCTTCGTGCTCATGGGCGTGGCCCTCATGGTCGTGCTCATGGCAGTGCTCGTGTTCGTGCCCGCCATGGTCATGATGGTGGTGCTCATGCTCGTGCGTGTGCTCGACGGCTGCTTCGTTGCCGTAGAGCCAGGCCATATCGTGATCGTGGTTCTCGAGCTCCTCTGCAAGCTGGACGTCGAAATCGCAGGCGTCGATGCCATGCTTGTTTACGCGCGTCACGGCGATCGAAAAGCCATCGACCGGCAGCGTGGCGAGCTGCTCGCGCAGATGCTCCTCGCTGGCGCCCAGGT
>UROA01000094.1 GCA_900549355.1 uncultured Collinsella sp.
GGACGGCTGCGCCGCGGCGGAAAACGGCTGGCTCAAGGCGGAGTGCGGCGAGTCCTGGTTCCATGGGGCTTTGACCAGTGGCCTGTGCTGGAGCGCTGGGGGCTGAGCGGCGTAGATCCTGTCCCGTTTCTGCGTTTTTATGCCCCACAGATCGTGCTGGCTGCGTTGAAGCGGCGGGGGGTCCCCCCCGGGGGCGCCCCCCCCACCGGCACCAATCGCGCGGGAAATCTCAGCCGCAACGGCACCAAGCGCGTCAGCATCGCCGGCGGCTGCGCGAACCATCGCAGGCATCTCAAACACACTGGAGGCAGCAGCAGCCCCGCCCTCGCCGCCGATCAGCGCCAAAAAACGGTTCTGCATGGCGGTGATACCAAGCGTACCCAGCGCCGCGGAAACCTCATCGGCAGAAAACGCCGGGAAGGACGTCGCCTCAAAATCGAGCTCAACGGGCGCATCGGTGCGGATGGTCGCGACCTTGCGGCTCAGCAGGGCATCGTCGATGTGCGCGCGCAGGTTTTCGCCCATTTTGCCCTTGACCTCGTCGGCATGTGCGATGACCTCGTCCAGGCTACCGTACTGCGCAATGAGCGCGCTCGCCTTTTTGGGGCCGATGCCCGGCACGCCGGGGATGTTATCGGACGTGTCGCCCTTCAGACCATAAAAGTCGGGCACGAGCGCCGGCGTGATGCCGTGATACAGATCGTCCACGCTCTCGGGGGTCATGATCGCCACGTCGGACAGGCCCTTGCGGGTCGAGACCACGTTGACGTGCTCGGTCACGAGCTGATACATGTCGCGATCACCGGTCACCAGCAGCATGTCACAGCCGGCCTGCTCGCCCAGGCGCGCCATAGTGCCCAGGATGTCATCGCCTTCCCAGCCCTCGGACTGCAAGATCGGCACGTTGAGCGCGGTGAGCAGCTCCTTGATCATAGGGAACTGCGCATGCAGATCGGGGTCCATGGGCGGGCGCTGCGCCTTATACTGCGGCAGCATCTCCATGCGCACGCGCGGCTTGCCCTTGTCAAACGCCACGACCACACCGTCGGGATTAAAGGCGTCAATCATCTTGAGGAACATATTCAAAAAGCCAAAAATCGCGTTGGTGGGACGACCGTCCGGCGCGTTCATGGTCGGCGGCACGGCGTGGAAGGCGCGATGCATGAGCGAGTTGCCGTCGATAACGGCAAAGGTGCGACGCTTGTCAGACATATTGAATACCTCGCTTTAGGCTGGGCACGGTTTGCTCACTCCAGTTTACACGCTCCCCGCCCCGCGGCCACCTCACATCAAGCTCCCCCGCCACCGTGAGCCCGCGCGTGATACGATGGCTCACGGTACATCAACCAGCACGATCGATCCGAAAGGAGCCTGCGTCATGGAGCGTCCCTGCGCATGGAAAAAGTACACGCCACAGCAAATCGAGGAGCTCGAGGAGCTTTGCCGCGGCTATAAGCAGTTTTTGAGTGAGAACAAGACCGAGCGCCTGTGCGTCAAGGCCGGCATCAAGATGGCCGAGGAGGCGGGCTACGTCAATCTAGAGACCGTGATCGCCGAGGGCCGCGCGCTCAAGGCAGGCGACAAGGTGTACGCCGCCAACCACGGCAAGGACCTTATGCTCGTCAACCTGGGCACCGCCCCGCTCGAGCAGGGCTTTAACATCCTGGGCGCCCACGTGGACTCGCCGCGCCTGGACCTTAAGCAAAACCCCGCCTTCGAGGCCGGCGACATGGCTTATCTCGACACGCACTACTACGGCGGCGTCAAGAGCTACCACTGGGTGGCCTCCCCGCTCGCACTCGTGGGCGTCATCTGCAAAAAGGACGGTACCACCGTCGACATCAACATCGGCGATAAGGCAGACGATCCGGTCTTTACTATCTCCGACCTGCTGATCCACCTCTCGAGCGAGCAGATGTCCAAGCCCGCCAAGGACGCCGTCGACGCCGAGATCCTCGACGTGATCGTGGGCGGTCGCCCCGTCAAGTTCGATGAGGACGACAAGGACGCCCCCAAGGAGCCCGTCAAGCAGATGTTCCTGGACATCCTCAAGGAGCAGTATGACGTCGAGGAGGAGGACTTCCTCTCCGCCGAGATCGAGGTCGTGCCCGCCGGTCCCGCCCGCGACATGGGCCTCGACCGCTCCATGATTCTGGGCTATGGCCACGACGATCGCGTCTGCGTCTATCCGTCCATGCTCGCCCAGATCGACGTCGCCAACGTGGAGCGCACGAGCATCACACTCATCGTCGACAAGGAGGAGATCGGTTCCGTGGGTGCCACCGGCATGACGAGCCGCTTCTTCGAGAACACCGTCGCCGAGATCATGACGCTCGCCGGCGAGGATAGCCCGCTGGCCCTGCGCCGCGCACTCGCCCACAGCCGCATGCTCTCCTCCGACGTGTCCGCCGGCTTCGACCCGGGCTATGCCGGCAAGTTCGAGACCAAAAACGCCGCTTTTATGGGTCGCGGCCTGTGCTTTAACAAATACACGGGCAGCCGCGGCAAGGGTGGCTCCAACGACGCCGACGCTGAGTACGTGGCCCTCGTTCGCGCCATCATGGACGAGGCCGGCGTGGACTTCCAGACCTGCGAACTCGGTCGCGTCAACGCGGGCGGCGGCGGCACCATCGCCTACATCATGGCCAAGTACGGCATGAACGTCATCGACTCCGGCGTTGCCGTCCTGTCCATGCACGCCCTGTGGGAGGTCGCCAACAAGGCCGACATCTACGAGGCCTACCGCGGCTACAAGGCCTTCCTCGAGCGCGCCTAACCTACCCCACCCATAACTTGCGGTGGAATACGGATTGATTTGGCCTTTCAATGGCACAAACAGACCGTATTCCACCGCAACTTTTTTAGTGAGAGAACGGTTCCATGTTGCAGGTCATCATTTCACCCGCCAAGCAGATGCGCGCGGCCCAAGATGCTTTTGAAGTCCTGGGCATTCCGCCTTTTGCACACGAGACGGCTCGCCTCCACCGCGCACTGCTAGATATCGAGCGGAATGAAGGCAGCGGCGGCCTGCAGGCGCTGTGGAACGTAAGCGACAGGCTGCTTACAACATGCCTGGATACGCTTCACGAATTTATGCCCGTCCTGAGCGATGCCGACCTCGCCGATCCCGATATCGCGCGTCGAATCTCCCCCGCCGTCATGTCCTACCACGGCATCCAATACCAAAGCATGGCGCCCGAGGTCATGGATGCCGCGCAGCTCGACTGGCTGCAAAACCATCTCTGGATCCTCTCGGGACTCTACGGATGCGTACGCCCCTTCCATGCCGTTTAACCGTATCGGCTGGAGATGGGCGCGAAGCTTGTCGTCGACGGTGCCCGAGACCTCTACGCATTTTGGGGCGACAAGCTCGCACGGGCTATCGCTCCGGCAGACTCCAACGCTACGATCGTCAACCTCGCCAGCGCGGAATACGCCAAAGCCGTTCTGACCCGCCTCACCACCGATGCCACGGTCATCACATGCCTCTTTGGCGAAGGCGTCCGCAACGGCAAGCCCATCCAGCGCTCGACCGCCAGCAAAAAGGCGCGAGGCTCGATGGTCCGCTGGATGGCAGAAAACAAGCTCGAGGACGTAAGCGAGCTCACCGCGTTCGACGTTGGTTATCGTCACTTTCCCGAGTTTTCTAATAAAGACACTTTGGTCTTCCTGAACGAACAGGCCCTGTAGGACCACCGCTACTTTTGAATGTACTGCCTAGGCACGGCGTCTATTCCGCCAAGCCGTCGGCTTTGGCAATTTCATTTGTCGAGCCGTCCTGATAGGTAATCTTGACATGCTCCACCTCGGATACCTTGACGCCCAACGGGGGCTCCAGGCGCCATTCCGTCAGCGCGATATCCATCGTCGTGGGCACATCCCCTTGATCTTTGAGCTCAACCAACAGCGTCTTAAGCGACGCATCGAAGGTCACGCGCTCGATCTCTTCACCAGGAATGGAACCACCGCTTAGCTGCAGCTGAACAAATCCATCGCGCGGATACCAATAGTCGCCGGGAGCTGCCACCGTGTTACCGCCAGCGACCTTCACCGTCATGATCGGCAGGGCATCGTCGGCCTCGAACTCCCAGGCGGCGCCGCCGCGACCGCCAAACGTCCAAATACAAAAGGCAATCACCAGCACGGCAAGCACCGCAAAGCCAATCGCGACCAACCCATGGTGCGCACGGCTTTCCTCGGCAGATACATCCCACTGCGTCTCTCGATATAGATGCTTGTCTTCCATGTTCGCCTCCCTACAGGCACGCCCGTTGGCCCAATCGTACCCATTCAGGCTATACTTGAGCCCATGACATAACGGGGAGCTTGCAGGACAAGACGGCAGGCTGAGATTGGGCGCGCCCGCCCTGACCCGCAAACCTGATATGGGTAATGCCAACGAAGGGAGCCGTGCTTATGAGCACACAGACCGAGCCCAAGCTCGTCACGCAAATCGACTTCGCCCGCGCCGGGCAGATCACGCCGCAGATGAAAGAAGTCGCCGAGCGCGAGCATCGCGACCCCGAGTACATCCGCGAGCGCGTGGCCGACGGCCGCATCGCCATTCCCGCCAACATCGTGCATATCAAAAAGGGCATGCGCGCCTTTGGCGTCGGCGAGGGCCTGTCCACCAAGGTCAACGTAAACCTGGGCATCTCGGGCGACAAAGCCGATGCCGCCGAGGAATGGAAGAAGGTCAAGATCGCCGAGGACTTTGGCGCCGACGCCATCATGGACCTCTCCAACTCGGGCAAGACACGCCAGTTCCGCCAGCAGCTCATCGACGAGACGCCGCTCATGGTGGGCACCGTCCCCATGTACGACGCCATCGGCTACATGGAAAAGCCGCTGGTCAAGCTGACCAAGGACGACCTGTTCGAGGTCGTGCGCGCGCACGCCGAGGACGGCGTGGACTTTATGACCATCCACTGCGGCATCAACAAGTCGGTCACCAAGACCTTTAAGGAGACCGGCCGCCTGATGAACATCGTGAGCCGCGGCGGCTCGCTGCTGTTTGGCTGGATGGAGGTCACCGGTAACGAGAACCCGTTCTATGAGTTCTACGACGAGTTGCTCGAAATCTGCCACGAGTACGACGTGACGATCTCGCTCGGCGACTCCTGCCGCCCGGGCTGCCTCTACGACTCCAACGACGCCACCGAGACCGCTGAGATGATCGAGCTGGGCAAGCTGTGCAAGCGCGCTTGGGCCGCCGGCGTCCAGGTCATGGTCGAGGGCCCGGGTCACATGGCGCTCGACGAGATCGCCGCCAACATGAAACTGCAGAAGCGCCTGTGCCACAACGCCCCGTTCTATGTGCTCGGGCCGCTGGTGACCGATATCGGCGTGGGTTACGACCACATCACCGCTGCCATCGGCGGCGCCATCTCCGCCAGCTCCGGTGCCGACTTCCTGTGCTACGTGACACCGGCCGAGCACCTATGCCTGCCTAACGCCCAGGATGTGCTCGACGGCCTCATGGCCACCAAGATCGCCGCACACGCCGCCGACATCGCCAAAAAG
The DNA here is from genome assembly GCA_900549355.1 of uncultured Collinsella sp. Classification (GTDB taxonomy): domain Bacteria; phylum Actinomycetota; class Coriobacteriia; order Coriobacteriales; family Coriobacteriaceae; genus Collinsella. The sequence continues at coordinate 5,524 of UROA01000094.1, forward strand.
GTGCCCCACGCCCGCGACATGGACGACAAGATGGGCCAGGCACGCCGCAAGCTTGACTGGGACGCCATGTGGGAGTGCGCGCTCGACCCGGTTACGGGCAAGAAGCGCTACGAGGAGTCCCCCGCCGCCACCGAGGGCACTTGCACCATGTGTGGCAAGATGTGCGCCGTCCGCACCGTCAACAAGATCTTCGAGGGCACCACGATCGACCTCGGCATGGAGGATTAGCCTGTCGCCGCGGCCGCTTCTGTTGGCGAGCTGGTGCCTGTCAATTGTTGACGTGTGAACATTTGCTTGCATTTGCGTAAAGATTGCATCGCCCGCCCGGGTTCGACATAGAGTCGGCCCGGGCATCTTTATAATGCTGGCTTAAAGACCCATTTGATTCCGACCGAACAAGGGAGCGAACATGGATCGTAGTAAGGTACCTGCCGTCCTGTCCATCGCGGGATCCGATTCCAGCGGCGGCGCCGGCATTCAGGCCGACATCAAGACCATCACGGCGCACCGTCTGTATGCCCAGACGGCCATCACCGCCATCACAGCGCAAAACACACTGGGCGTTACCGCCGTGCAGGATACCTCGCCAGATATCGTAGCCGCGCAAATTGACGCCGTTTTTGACGATATCCGCCCCAACGCCGTCAAGATTGGCATGGTTTCTTCTGCCGAGATTATCGATGTTATCGCCGACCGCCTGAGCGCCTGGAACGCGACAAACGTGGTAGTCGACCCCGTCATGGTAGCCACCTCGGGCGCAAGGCTGATTGCCGAAGATGCCGCCGAGGCGCTCACCCGCCGTCTGTTCCCGCTAGCGACGGTTATCACGCCCAATATTCCCGAGGCCATGGCCCTGCTCGACTACGAGGTCGACTCCGAGCGCACGCAGCAAAATGCTGCCATGCTCCTCACCCGCCGCTTTGGTTGCGCATCCCTCGTTAAGGGTGGGCATCTTGTCAACGAGGCCAACGATGTACTGGCCGAACCCGCGCCGCTCGATGACGAGGGCAACCATCTGGGAGATCCACTCACCACGTGGTTCCGCCACAAGCGCATCGATACCAATAACACACACGGCACCGGCTGCACGCTCTCGTCCGCCATTGCCTGCGCGCTGGCCCAGGGTATGGATCTTGCCGATGCCGTCAACGCCGGCAAGGCCTACCTGACAGGCGCTCTGGCCGCCGGCCTGAACATGGGCAAAGGCTCCGGCCCCGTCAACCACATGTGGCAGTATTAAGATTCGCAGCCCAAGCCACCGCAAAGGCGCCCGACCCCTTTGCGGTGGCTTGGGGTCGCGCTACTCTCCGAGCATCTCTTGGAGCTTGGCTGCCACGGCGTGGCCCAGACTCTCGTGGCTTTCGGGCATCATGTGCAGATAATCGATATCGCCCGGCTCGGCAAAATCAGCGGCATTCAAAAAGTCGCAGCCAAACTGTTTAGCAGCATACGCATAGTATTCGGCAAAATGCTCCGAGGCCTCGACGGAGCGCTCGTCAAAGTCGGTCATGTACACATCGGCGATCTGCGGTTTAATCTTGATAGGCGCCATCAGCAGAATACGCGGGCAGGGCGCGGCTTCGGTCCAGGGAAACGCGCGGACGGTGCGAATCAGCGCCATGGCACCGTCAGCGATATCGGCAGCCCCCACGTTAAAGACCGTCTTGCAGTCGTTGGTGCCCAGCATAATCACGATCGCATCCAGCGGCTTATGAGCCTCGAGCAGCATCGGCAACGCGCGGATGCCGTTGAGATTAGTGTCCAGATGGCACATGTCGTCACGCACCGTCGTGCGGCCGTTGAGGCCTTCCTCAATCACGTGCCAGCCCTCGCCCAGATCGCGCTGGGCCACGCCGCACCAGCGCACATCGTGCGCATAGCGTACCGCGGTGCCGTCGCGCATGCCCGCCGGATCATAGCCGTAGGTATTGCTGTCGCCAAAGCACAGAACGTTTTTCATCGTAAGCCCTTCCTCTAGTAAAAAGTCGGCGGGAGCAGTCTCTCCCGCCGAATCGACCTATCTGTCAGCACATACCGATTACAGGTACTTGCGCCAATCGTCATCGTCTTCATCGTCCTCGGCGGCAGCCTGGGCCTGCTCGGCGGCGCGGGCGGCATCTGCGAC
>UROA01000095.1 GCA_900549355.1 uncultured Collinsella sp.
GAGATAAACGTCGGCATCGAAGCCTTCTCGCGCAGGGCATCGAGCGTCGCGTCGCCCAGCTCCGCCAGCCACGCGTTAACGGCACGGCTGCGGATATGCGTCTGTGCCACCGAGTCGATCGCCGAATCGGGAATACGTTCGAGCATTGAGTCCGAGGCATCGGCAAGCGACTCATTGATGCGGTCGGCAAGGTCGGCCCGGACGCGCTCCAACTGATCGGACAGACGCCGCCAGCTCGCCAACGAGCACACCGCGTCGACCATCATCGCGACCGCGACGATAAAGGCGGACAACCGCACAATCAGCACCGGCAGATGGCCAAGCAGCCCCAGCAATGCCGGCTCCACTAAACGGCAAATGCACAACGCACCCAGGCCAAACGCGCAGGCCCAGTACAGACAGATACGTCCGTGCAGGTTAAACGGCAGATGCGAATAGTCCCAAAAGCGAGCGCCCGTTGTTTTTTCCAACAGCACGCCTACGCTGTACTCAATCACGCTGCATACGAGCGCTGAAGCGACAAACTGGCTCGACGCGTCAGGAATTCCGCGCAACAGCAGCCAGCAGGCAATGCCACCCGCGCCATAGATAGGGCAGCACGGCCCCAGCAAAAAGCCGCTGTTGGCAAAGCGTCCGTGGTTGAGCATGGCGCAGACTGTCGATTCCCATGCCCAACCGCAAAAACCGTAGAAGGCAAACGAGAGTACCAGCGCCGAGAGCGGACAGGCGGCAAGCGTCGCACCGTCAAATGCCATGTCGATCGCGGTCCCCACCGTCTATCCTCTCCTCTTTTCGCTCGATTCGCCACTCATGCCATCGTCCGCCTCGTCCTTGCGCGGCAGACGACCGGCGACTGTCTCGCGCAGCGCGCACCATTTGTCTGCCAGGCATACAATCCAAGCCTCACGACACGTCGGCGGCACCGGCACCAGCGGAAACATATGGCGCGCGATGATATTCCGCTCGCGCGGCGTCAGCTCAAAATCCTCTTCGGCTCGCGCCAGGGCAAAAAACGGATGACGAAATCCGTGCAGGCGATGGCTCGGATCGGGATCGTGCCAATCGTAGAGAAAGTAATCGTGTAACAAGGCTCCGCGCAGCAACGAGGCGCGGTCGACCGAGACACCGACGCGGCCCAGGCGCTCGGCAAAGGACAGACTTGCCCGCGCCACCGAGGTCACATGCGTATACACCGTCACATCGCCATGCTGGATAAACTCGCGCGTCAGGCCCAGACGGCCCGCCTGTGCCAGTTGACGGGCAGCATGGTCTACTTCGCACGCGATTTTCTCGGCACGAACGACATCGGACATGCTGCCTCCTTCCAGCGACTCACGGCGACAAGCCACGGCCTGCACGCATGGAATAAAATCATCATCGAATCTACCAGTATGGCATCGGACAAAACGTTTTGCCCCGCCAGTTGGCGAATTACCGCGCCGCCGTCACATATCAAACGCCAAAATGTGCGAGACTGTTTTGTGCAATTGTGCCGGCCGAGGGAGCGCCGGCGCTCGATTCGCATGGAGTAACCCACAACGATGCTGCTTACGCAAACGACAACGCCCGAGGACGTCAAGGCTCTCGACCGCGCCGAGCTTCCGCTGCTCTGCGGCGAGATCCGTCAGGCAATCCTCGAAAGCTCCGCCGCTGTCGGCGGACACGTTGCCCCCAACTTGGGCGTCGTTGAGCTTACGGTTGCGCTTCATCGCGTGTTTAACTCCCCCACCGACAAAATTGTCTTTGACGTTTCGCACCAGACCTACGCCCACAAGGCGCTGACCGGGCGCGCGTACACTTATATCGATCCGGAGCGTTATGGTGAAGCTTCTGGCTTTGCCAATCCCGACGAGTCCGAGCACGACCTGTTCGCCATGGGCCATACCTCCACGTCGGTGAGCCTGGGCTGCGGCCTTGCCCACGCGCGCGACCTGGCGGGCGACACGTATAACGTCATTACTGTTATTGGCGACGGCTCGCTTTCGGGCGGCTTGGCGTTTGAGGGCTTTAACAATGCGGCCGAACTCGATAGCAACCTAATCATCATCGTCAACGATAACGACCAGTCCATTGCCGAGAACCATGGCGGCCTGTATCGCAATCTGGCCGAGCTGCGCGCCAGCAACGGTACCTGTGAGCGCAACGTTTTCCGCGCGATGGGGCTCGATTACCGCTATCTGGACGCCGGTAACGATGTGTTGGCCCTCGTCGACGCGCTGCAGGAGCTGCGCGACATCGACCACCCCATCGTGCTGCACGTCTCGACCGCCAAGGGCATGGGCTTTGAGCCAGCCCAAAACGACCCCGAGCGCTGGCATCACGTAGGGCCCTTTGACATGGCGACCGGCCGCAAGCTCTGCCCGGGCCATCCGAGCGAGCCCGCACCGCGCACCTATGCCGATATTACGGGCGAGGCGCTCAGCGCCGCCATCGAGCGCGATCCGCAGGTCGTGGGCATCACGGCCGCCACGCCCTACATCATGGGCTTTACACCCGAACTTCGCGCTGCCGCCGGCAAACAGTTCGTCGATGTGGGCATTGCCGAGGAGCACGCCGTGACCTTTGCCACCGCGCTTGCGCACTCGGGCGCCAAGCCAGTCTTTGGTGTGTACGGCACGTTTTTGCAGCGCGCCTACGACGAGCTGTGGCACGACCTGTGCCTCAACGACGCCCCCGCAACCATCCTGGTGTTTGGTGCGTCAATCTTTGGCACCACGTCCGAGACGCACCTTTCGTTCTTTGATATTTCCATGCTGGGCGGACTTCCCAACATGCATTACTTGGCGCCGGCCTGCATGGAGGAATATCTGTCCATGCTGACCTGGTCGCTCGACCACCGCGAGCATCCTGTGGCGATCCGCGTACCGGGCATCGGCCTGGTGAGCCGTCCCGACCTTGCGCCCGCCGAAGACACCGACTACAGCGCCGTTCGCTACAACGTGGTGCGCCAGGGTCGCGACGTTGCCGTGCTCGCACTTGGCGATTTCTTTGAGCCGGGCGAGCGCGTGGCAAACCGCTTGGCTGCCGAGTACGGTATCGAGGCCACGCTCGTCAACCCTCGCTTTGCAACCGAGCTTGACCGCGAGTTCCTCGATAGCCTTGCCGCCGAGCATCGCGTTGTCGTCACCCTCGAGGACGGCATCTTGGACGGCGGCTGGGGCGAGCGCGTGGCATGTTATCTGGCATGCACGCAGTTGCGCACGCGCACCTTCGGCATCGCCAAGGGCTTCCCCGACCGCTACGACCCCAACGAACTGCTCGCGCAGAACGGCATGACGGTCGAGAACATGGCCGCTGAAGCCGTGAGACTACTCAACGAGTAAGAAAACCTCCGCAAGGGAAGCATCCCTGCGGAGGTTTTTATTTTCACAGCTCAATTATCTCAATCTGTAACATCTAGGACCCGAATTTCCGTCTAACTGTTACAGATCTAGATAAGACGTCTTAGTCCCAGACCTTTGTCTCAATCTGTAACAGATAGAGACCTTTTGGCCCTCCAGATGTTACAGATCGAGACATTCAAATCCCCCTAAGGATCAAATCTCGATCTGTAACAGTTAGAACCCATTTCCTCGTCTACCTGTTACAGATTGAGACAAAGCAGCGAGGCAGGCCGCCACATCTGCAAGAACCACCACGAAGGTGCCTGCCCCTTTTTGGTAGGTAGAATAACCCATAAGGTAAGTATGTTTCTGAGTTATTTCGTGTTGACCCATTTGAGCGCGATAGGGTATAACTCTACTCAACCGCTAGGGATTTTATTGAGAAAGGTGTTCTACCATGAGCAAGAACCTCTCCCAGCAGGTCGTTCTCGACCGCCGCGGCTTTGTTGCCGCCACCTTCGCAACCGTCGCCGGCCTTGGTCTTGCCGGCTGCTCCGACACCAGCGCCGAGGCCGACAAGGGTTCCGCCGCCGGCTCTTCCAAGAGCTCCGATGATACCGAGGCTTCCACCACGCTCGATGCCAAGGCATTCGACAAGCTCGTCGACAACGGCCCCAAGGCCGATGACGACGCCATCGCCGCCAGCACCTGGGCGACGGCCGTCAAGGACGCCGGCGTCTTTAAGATCGGTGGCGTTCAGACCTCCACGCTCTTCTCCCTCCTCAACGAGAAGGACGGTCAGACCCGCGGCTTCGATGCCGGCATCGCGCAGCTTCTGTCCAACTACATCCTGGGCGAGAACAAGGTCGAGATCACCCAGGTGACCTCGGACACGCGCGAGTCTGTCCTGCAGAACGGCCAGGTCGACGCTGTCTTTGCCACCTACACCATCACTGACGAACGCAAGAAGCTCGTCTCCTTCGCCGGCCCCTACTACTACACCCAGCAGGCCATCCTGGTGCTCGCCGATAACGACGACATCAAGAGCGTCGACGACCTGGCCGACAAGAACGTTGCCGTCCAGTCCGGCTCCAACGGCCCCGCCATCCTGGAGGAGTTCGCCCCCAAGGCCAGCCAGCAGGAGTTCAAGACCGACGAGGAGGCCCGTCAGGCACTCCAGCAGGGCCGCGTTGACGCCTACGTCATCGATAACAACATGCAGCAGAGCGCCCTGGTCCGCGAGCCCGGCAAGTACAAGATCGCCGGCAAGCCCTTCGGCAGCAAGGAGCCCTATGGCATTGGCCTGCCGCTCGATTCCGACGGTGTCGCCTTTGTCAACGACTTCCTTAAGAAGATCGAGGACGATGGCACCTGGACCGAGCTGTGGCAGATCTGCATCGGCGACCGTACGGGCGACACCAATGTTCCCGAGCTGCCCGAGATCGGCGCCTAGGCAGCAAGCCTGGTAACGGCCGCAACGAAACCATATGGAAACGCATGATGCGCTTTATTGCGGTAAACTGTTTCCTCACTGAGTTGTCGGGGCTTCCGTACACACGGGAGCCCCTTTCCTTATCGGCAGGAGGTCCGCATGAGTCTCTCCGAGCTCTGGTCGCTCTATGGCCAGAACTATATCGACGCGCTGCTAGCAACCTGGGGCATGACGCTTGAGTCGTTTGCTATCGCCATGGTACTGGCCGTCGCCGTCACCGTGATGCGCGTGTCGCCGCTCAAGCCGCTGCGCGTCTTTGGCGACCTGTATGTCCAGGTCTTCCGTAACATCCCCGGCATCGCGCTGCTCATCATCGTCGTCTACGCACTGCCGCCGCTCAAGGTCGTCCTGCCCTACCGCACCTGCGTTATCGTCGCCACGGTCCTTTTGGGCTCGGCCTTTGGCTCCGAAAACTTTATGAGCGGCATCAACACCGTCGGCGTCGGTCAGGTCGAAGCCGCCCGCTCGCTGGGCATGAGCTTTAACCGTATCCTCGCCAAGATCGTGATTCCGCAGGCACTGCGCTCAAGCGTATTGCCCATGACCAACCTCTTTATCGCCGTCATGCTCACCACCGCGCTCGGCAGTCAGGTGCCGCTTAAACCGCAGGAGCTCACCGGCGTGGTGAGCTATATCAACACGCGCTCGCTCGGTGGCGTCGCCGCGTTCTTTATCTCGGCGCTCGGCTACCTGGGCACGGCCTTTGTGGTGAGCCACATTGGCAACTACATCGATAAGAAGGTGAGGATCCTCCGATGAGCAAGCACTCCTCCCCTGCGCTTACCATGCGCGATGCGCTCTACGAGGCTCCCGGCCCCAAGATGCGCGCCAAGATTCGCATCGGCACCGCCATCTCGCTTGTTGCCGTCGCCGCGCTCGCCGTCCTGGCACTGCAGCGCTTTTATGTGACCGGCCAGCTTTCGGTCCACTATTGGTATTTCTTTACGCACCTCACCACCTGGAAGTTCTTGCTAGCCGGCTTTGAGGGCACCGTTAAAGTCGCACTCACCGCTGGCGCCATCGCGCTGGTGCTGGGCTTAGCCCTTATGCTCGGCCGCACGAGCGATATTAAGCCGCTGCAGCTGGTCTGCCGCGTGCTCACCGATTTCTTCCGCGGTGTGCCGAGTCTGCTGTTCATCTACTTCTTCTTTTTGGTGCTGCCTCAGTACAAGATTGCGCTGCCGTCGTTTTGGATGCTCACGCTCCCCGTCGCGCTCGCTGCAGCCGGCGTGCTTGCCGAGATCTTCCGTGCCGGCGTCAACGCCGTGCCGCGTGGCCAGGTCGAGGCGGCCCAGGCGCTCGGTCTCTCCAAGGCTAAAATCACCTTTAAAATCGTGTTGCCGCAGGCGATTCGGTTTATCATTCCGTCCTTGATTTCGCAGCTTGTGGTCGTAGTCAAAGACACCACCGTCGCCTATGTGGTGAGCTACCCCGACCTCATGCAAAATGCCCGCGTGCTCATTACCAACTACGACGCTCTCGTGTCGGTCTACCTGGTGATCGCGGTCATCTACATCCTCATCAACGTCGCGATTAACAAGGCCGCTGTCTATGTTTCGCACAAAACCGGCGCGACCATCATCCGCTAACGCTTTACCATTTCGAGTCATAAGGAGCCGAGCACCATGGCACAGAGCACCTCTACCACCGGCAATCAGCCGCTGATCGAGCTCAGACACGTCGATAAGCACTATGGCGACCTACACGTCCTCAACGACATCAATCTCTCGGTCGACCGCGGCGAGGTCGTCGTGGTGATCGGTCCCTCGGGCTCGGGCAAGTCGACCATGTGCCGCACCATCAACCGCCTGGAAACCATCGACTCGGGCGAGATCCTCATCGAGGGCGAGCCCCTGCCGCAGGAAGGCAAGGATCTTGCCCGCATGCGTGCCGAGCTGGGCATGGTGTTCCAACAGTTCAACCTGTTTGCACATATGACGGTGCTGCAGAACGTCATGCTGGGGCCGGTCGACGTACTGGGCGTGTCCAAGGAGGAGGCTCGCGAGCGTGCCATGGACCTGCTGAGCCGCGTGGGCGTGGCCGAGCAGGCCGACAAGGTGCCCGCACAGCTTTCGGGCGGCCAGCAGCAGCGCGTGGCCATCGCCCGCTCGCTTGCCATGCAGCCCAAGGCCATGCTTTTTGACGAGCCCACGAGCGCTCTTGACCCCGAGATGATCAACGAGGTGCTCGAGGTCATGGTCCGTCTGGCACAGCAGGGCATGACGATGATCGTCATCACGCACGAGATGAACTTTGCCCGCCGCGTAGCCGACCGCGTCGTCTTTATGGCCGACGGCCAGATCGTGGAAACCGGCACGCCCGACGAGTTCTTCGACCATCCCCAGACCAAACGCGCCCAGGACTTCCTCAACTCCATCAAGGGCCACTAACCAGACCGCCCACCCGCCAGCCATGCCCATCCAAACTCGAAAGCTACACCTATGATCGGAACTCGCACTTCATCGTCCTACACCCCGCATGTCGACGTCGCCCCCGCCGACCGTCCGCTCATCCTCGTCGCGCCGCGCTGGGAAGAGGCAGAGCCGTTTTTAACCGAGATGCTCTCCCCCAACGAGGAAATCGCAAGTGTCTTTGTCGATGCCATCCTTGCCGCCGGCGGCCTGCC
>UROA01000096.1 GCA_900549355.1 uncultured Collinsella sp.
GATTAATGGATGGAAACGGGTGTTCTATCGGGACACACATTTTGTCCTATAAGCCAAGATTGTTAAAGCGACTGGCTTAGGTTGGTCGCTTTTTTGTTGACCTCGCATGGGGTCGAACCCGAAAGGGCACAGCCGCTTTCACAGATCGAGCCTACCCTGGGGATCGGTAAAACCGTCAGTACCCTCCTTGAGTTTCTTCTCGTCTGCCTTCACGCGACGCTCGAGCTTTTTTGTATCCTCGGCAGGCGGTAGGTTCTCGGGGACAATTCCGCGGTCGATGAGGCTGCCACGCACGCTTGTGTTGTTCTCGACGTGCTCTTGCTTGATCTGGTCCAGGCCGTACAGGTCGTGTTTCTCGGCGTTGAAGGCCGTCATCGAGTTCGTAAGGTCCTTTGCTTTGATGAGGACGTCGGCTAACCTGTCCGCCAATGCCGCGCTCTTGGGTACGCCGAGCTGCTGCTTCATTTCCGCCGTGCTTCTGCCGCCGAATAACGCCTCATCGCCCTTCGACTTGATGATCGCGAATCCTTTGGAGTCCACGCCGCGTTTGAACGCAATACCCGAGAGCTGTTTCTCTGAATCGGATAGCGAGTGACGCGCCTGCAAGCGCTGAATCTCTGCGAAGCGCTGCTCTATGAGCTCTTGGCGGCGCGTCTGCACGGCAAAGTATGCCTGGGCGAGCGCGATCTCTGGCTTGTTTGAATCTCCGTTCTGTGCGATTAAATAGCATGCATAGCGCGTAAGTTTGTAGTCTTTAACCGCGCGAGCGGCGACACCGGCAGTTACCATTTTCGTGGTGTCACGAAAATGGGAATCAACTGGAGTTTTGTTTGTTTCGCATGAGACTTTTGCCCTCTTAACAACTTCGGCGAAGTTCTCCCATCGAGTGTACCCCATGGGTTCCATTAAATCGCGTGCGAGCCAATACTCAACGCCGTCTTTCACATTGGCGTAGCTATCAAGTTCGATACGCCACTTCTCGATATCTCTCCTGTCCATATCTCCTCCTCGCTGGTCTATTTTCTATGCGGGCTTTGCCCGCTCTGTATTCAGAATAAGGATACGCTGTCGTGCGGACACGAATGGACCCCGTGCTGCTTCGAGCTCACGGGGCCCATGGATATCGATTGGTTGTGTTCTGCTTTAGGTAGGTGTCCGGTTTAGTCCGCTCGATAGTGCGAACCCAGGCTTTCAGTTCGCTTGCGCATGGCTTTGACCATCTCCATCGCCAGCTGAATCTGCGACTGTAGGCGGGCGAGGGCTGCGATCTCGCTGTCATCGGCATGCGGCTTGCTCAGCGCCATGGCCTTGTCTTGCAGGCTTTCAAGCTGTTGCAGGGCCTCGGATAGGCCTGTTTCGGTCCTGTTGATCATGCAAAAGGTGCTCATCGTGTGCCTAAGGCTGTGTGTCAGGCATTCGGCATCTGTTGTGGCAATGCCGTAGTGGGGGAGGGCGATATCCGCCTTCAGGGCTGTCTCAGGCTCTTTCTGCGCTGCAAGGGCTGCCGATGCGCCCGCGATGCGTCCGAACACGATGCCGTTGGCGCTTGACAAGCCACCAATGCGGTCGGCGCCGTGCATGCCGCCTGTCGCCTCGCCGCAAGCGTAGAGGCCCTCAACGCCCGTGTGCGCGGTCTTATCGATCTTGATGCCGCCGTTAGCGGCGTGGGCATACATCGCAACGCGCATCTCGTCGGTCGGCGCGATGCCGTGCTCGTCTTGCAGCCAGGTGGCAAAGGTCTGCACAAACTCTGGGACATCCTCGCGGGGGAAGTCGTAGTGGAGTGCCAGGCCTTCGACACCTGCCTGATCGATGACGAGATCGATAGAGCGGGAGGCCAAGCGTGACGTGAAGGGACCATATCCAGAGCGCTGCTCGAGCAGGTCGTCCAGCTTGTCGTCGGCAATATCTACCGGCTGGTCTACGTGCACGTAGCGCCAGGTTTTCTCATTGAAGACCAAGTTACGCCTGGGCTCGATGAAGCCGGGCATCATCTGCATGAACTCTATATTAGTAAGTGTTGCGCCGTGCGCCAGCGCGATGGCCTGCGAGGAACTGAGCACATCAGCCGACGTAAGGCTGCGCTCGAACAGGCCGCCTGTGCCACCGGCTGCGATGACCGTGGCCTTGGCAGCAAAGGGCACGATTCGATTTTCGGTAAGGTCGTAGAGTACGGTTCCGGTTATTCTGCCGTTCGTGTCCTCAACAAGGTCGATAAGCTCATGGCGGGGGAGCAGGCGAATGCCGAGCGACTCGATCCAGGTCGTCAGAGCGTCCTCAAGGGGCTTGCGGGTGAGGCCGCGCCACATGCGCGTCTTGTGGTCAAAGCAGGGGATAAATTGCTTTTGTTGAGCACTCTTGGCGCTTTGCGGACGCTGGAGCTCAACGCCCAGGTCTTGCTCGAGCCAGTCAATCGCTTGGGGAATGCCGTGGACGAACGTTTGGACGAGTTCGGGGTCGGCAACGCCGCCGCCGACGGCCAGGATGGTGTCGATGAGGTCCTGCTCGTCGTCTTCGTCGACGGGACCGATGAGGCCGAGGCCCCAGGTACCCGGGAAGAAGCTCGATCCACTCATGGTCTTGCCGGCGCTTGCCACAGTGACGGTTGCACCCGTGCGTGCCGCTTCGATGGCGGCACAAAGGCCCGCAATGCCAGATCCAATTACCAGTACATCAGTCGATTCCATCGGATTCCTTTCTCGTCCGGCGCATTGTCGCACGGGTGATCGGCAATGGGACCGCAAAGACTCGGCAAATCGGTAAAGGGCAAATATGGCGGGTGGGCGTCATGGACGCTCTGACACTCCATCTCATCACATCTTGTATTTCGCCCCAACTGATATATCGGCATTAGCTACCCTGCGACAGCGCAAACAAAAAGAGCCGCTACCCGGGTGGGTAGCGGCTCCAAAGCTCAACTATATGAGCATCGCGCGGGCGCGATTAGGCCTTGAGGGCCTCCTCGACGGCGACAGCGCAGGCGACGGTGGCACCGACCATGGGGTTGTTGCCCATGCCGATGAGACCCATCATGTCAACGTGCGCAGGCACGGAGGAAGAACCGGCGAACTGGGCGTCGGAGTGCATGCGGCCCATGGTGTCGGTCATGCCGTAAGAGGCAGGGCCGGCGCCCATGTTGTCCGGGTGCAGGGTACGGCCAGTGCCGCCACCAGAAGCGACGGAGAAGTACTTCTTGCCAGCCTCGAGGCGCTCCTTCTTGTAGGTGCCAGCGACGGGGTGCTGGAAGCGCGTGGGGTTGGTGGAGTTACCGGTGATCGAGATGTCGACGTTCTCGTGCCACATGATGGCAACGCCCTCGCGGACGTCGTCGGCGCCGTAGCAGTTGACGGCGGCGCGGGGACCATCGGAGTAGGGGATGGTCTCGACGACCTTGAGCTCGCCCGTGAAGTAGTCGAACTGGGTCTTCACGTAGGTGAAGCCGTTGATGCGGGCGATGATCTGAGCAGCGTCCTTGCCCAGACCGTTGAGGATGACGCGCAGCGGCTTCTTGCGAGCCTTGTTGGCGTTCAGAGCCAGGCCGATAGCACCCTCAGCGGCAGCGAAGGACTCGTGACCGGCCAGGAAGGCGAAGCACTCGGTGTCGTCGGAGAGCAGCATAGCGCCCAGGTTGCCGTGGCCCAGACCGACCTTGCGGTCCTCGGCGACGGAGCCGGGAACGGTGAAGGCCTGGATGCCCTCGCCGATGATAGCGGCAGCCTCAGAAGCGGACTTGGCGCCACGCTTGACAGCGAGAGCGCAACCGAGGGTGTAGGCCCACTCGGCGTTCTGGAAGGCAATGGACTGGGTGTTGTTGACGATCTCACGCGGGTTGAAGCCCTTGTCGGTGCAGATCTGCAGAGCTTCCTCGAGGGAGGCGATGCCGTTGTCGGCGAGGCACTTGTTGATCTTGTCAGCGCGGCGCTCGTAACCTTCGAACGTAACAGTCATAGTTATTTCCCTCCCTTTCTACTCGTGAACCGGGAACACGCTGGCGACGGAGTGAGTCTCCTCGTCGGTGCGCGGGTCGATGTACTTGGCAGCGTTCTCCCACTGACCATAGTGGCCCATAGCGCCAGCGATGGCCTCCTCGGGGGTCTTGCCGGCCTTGACGGCGTCGGTGAACTTGCCGAGGTTCAGGAACTCGAATGCGATGATCTCGTTCTTGTCGTTGAGAGCCATGCGGGTGACGTAGCCCTGAGCGAGCTCGAGGTAACGAGCGCCCTTGGCCTTGGTGCCGAACATGGTGCCGACCTGAGAGCGAAGGCCCTTGCCGAGGTCGTCGAGGGAGGCGCCCACGGGCAGGCCGCCCTCGGAGAACGCGGTCTGGCTGCGGCCGTAAACGATCTGCAGGAAGATCTCGCGCATAGCAACGTTGATGGCGTCGCAGACGAGGTCGGTGTTGAGGGCCTCGAGGATGGTCTTACCGGGAAGGATCTCGGAAGCCATGGCGGCAGAGTGGGTCATGCCCGAGCAGCCGATGGTCTCAACGAGGGCCTCCTCGATGATGCCGTCCTTGACGTTCAGCGTGAGCTTGCAGGCGCCCTGCTGAGGTGCGCACCAACCCACACCGTGCGTAAGACCGGAGATGTCGGAAATCTCCTTAGCCTGGACCCACTTGCCCTCCTCGGGGATGGGTGCGGGGCCGTGGTATGCACCCTTGGCAACGGGGCACATGTTCTCCACTTCCTGTGAGTACTGCATGCCTCTCCTCTCTATCGTGTTGGCGTCCCGTCTGGGGGTCGTGGCTGGCGATTGCCGGGCGACCCTTCGAAAGGGACATGACATGCAGCCCCTATAATACCGCGAAATGCACGGAATATTCGGCGAACGGCTCAGTTTTCGTAGCGAGAAGTCCGGAAGTTTTAATTGAAACGGTTTAACGCTATGTTCTGTGGTCGCGAACTTCCGTAGAGGGGGTCCGTCTTGGGCAAGCTTTTGGTCGGCTCTTGTAAGTGCTGCAGGGGTTGACCTGTTGCAACGGTGCCGTTCGCCGCCTGTTTACTGCCTTTGGCCGCGCGAGTGTATTGTTTTGCGTGAATGTTTTGATGGCACGCTTCAATCGTGCTGTATTGGATGGCAAGCAGATCCCGGCGAAGGGAGCGCCATGCAGCGCGTTTGGAGAACGGTTACCGGCTTTTACCATGTCTGTGCCCGCGGTACGGGCAAGCGGCTCATCTTTGAGGGCGATGACGACCGGTGGGAGTTTTTGGAGCTGATGCGCGAGTGCTGTCGCGAGGCGGGCGTGACGGTTATCGCCTGGTGCCTTATGGGCAATCACGTGCATCTGGTGCTTGCAGATTACGAGGACAGGATGAGCGCGGCGATGCACCGGCTGCTTTTGACATACGCGCGGCGGTTCAATAAACGTACGGGGCGCACAGGCCATCTGTTCCAGAACCGTTTTGACCGGCGCTCGCTCGATACCGACTGGCAGGTGATGGAGGCCATTCGCTCCGTACACGCCGATCCGCAGGAGGCGGGCATCAGTCTCATTGAGCGTTATCCCTGGAGTAGCTTTGCGGAGCATTTGTGCGCTTACGACGGTGACGCGGCCGATGTCGTGAGGGGATTTTCTGATCCTTCTTGCGTGCTTGAGCTTTTTGGCTCTGCCGAGGGCTTTATTGCCTATTCGCTTTCGACGCCCGACGGCAGTGAGCCAGCGCTGTGCGATATGAAAGAGACGGAATGGGAACGCCACGCCTTTGCCGACAAGTTGGCGAAGAGCCTCGGGGTTCCGCTCCACGGGGTTAAAGCCGCGCCGTCGGCGCAGCGCAATATCGTCATTCTTGGATTGCACGATGCCGGTTTTACGGTGCGTCAGATTGAGCGATATACGGGGATTGGCAAAAGTACCGTTTCTCGTATCGTGCGTGCCTGTGCGCGAACGGCGGTGCAGACTGGCCGAAACGTGGCGTAGGACTGCCTGTGCACCGCAGCTGGGGTCGCCCATATGCCACAACCATTGTTCTAAAAGCTTGGTACGGTAACTGCACTTCTTAATATGCATAGAAAAATCGCCATCTTGCATAAAATAACGGCTCGGTCCGGGTTTGCCCGTGCCTACCCCCGTCTGCGCCGTGCAAAAAAAACGGAGTTTTCAGCATCGTGTTGCTGTCGGCACCGCCGCAATCTTGCAACATACGGGTCCCGAAGCTATTGATTCCCGCCGTTGCGCCCCCGAAGCACGTGCCTGCGTCCCGTCAGACCGCGATGCTTGTTCTAAAACACAATATATATGCGCCTAAAGACGTTGATTAACGCTTTCGATGCGTATACACACAGCTTGGCGTGCTGAATACTCGCAAAAATGCACGCCGCTCCCTATGGGACCCGTCTGCGGCAGGCGCGAAGCGAGTCGGAGCTTCGCAGAACGGGGCTTGGCGCATTGCTTGGCGGGCCCGGGGCCCTGCCGCAGGCCTTTGGTGCTGTGGAAAACGCCCGTGCTCGCGTCTGGCTGTGTGGCAAATGTCAGACGGGGCGCCGGACGCGCGGACTTTGTGCGTTCGCGCTCATTAGGTAAAAACAGAGCCGCCCGTATCGGGCGGCTCGGCAATCAAAAACCTTGGATTCGGGGCATTAACTACTGGTTTGTTTGCCCCTCGAGCATGCCGTCGAGGGTGCGCCAGGCGAGCTCGGCGCATTTGACGCGGGCGGGCATGTGCGAGATGTCCTGGAGCTGGGCGGCTTCGTCCAGGTCTTCCAGGTCCTCCTCGGAGAGCTTCTCGCCGCGGATCATGGCGAGGAAGAGCTCTGCCAGGCGGTGAGCTTCCTCGACGGTCTCGCCGGTGATGAGGTCGGCCATGATGTCGGCACTGGCCTGACTGATGGCGCAGCCGTGGCCGGTAAAGGAGGCCTCCTCGATCACGCCGTTCTCGACGCGCAGCTGCAAGGTGAGCTCGTCGCCGCAGCTGGGGTTGATGCCGTCGTGCTCGTGCGTGGGAGCATCCATCTCGTACTTATAGTCGGGGTGCGAGTTGTGCTCCATAAATGTGGTGGAGGTGTACAGATTACCCATTGAACGTGCTCCAAACGTGATGCAGGCCGGCGATGAACTTGTCGATATCGGCCTTGTCGTTGTAGAAGGCCACGCTGGCGCGGCAGCAGGCAAGGTTTTCGACACCCAGCCAGGTAAGCAGCGGCTGCGCGCAGTGGTGGCCGGCGCGGATGCAGACGCCGTCCATGTCCATGATGCTCGCGACGTCGTGCGGGTGGATGCCCTTGACGTTAAAGCTCGCAACTCCGTGGTGGTTGTCCCAATAGATGGAGCCGATGATCTGGACAAAGTCGAGCTGCATGAGCTCGCCCATCAGGTAGTGGACGAGTGCCTGCTCGCGGGCCTGGATGTTCTCGTAACCCACCGTGTTGACCAGGTAATCAAGGGCGGCGCCCGTGGCGAAGATGCCGGCGGC
>UROA01000097.1 GCA_900549355.1 uncultured Collinsella sp.
ACGACCATGATCGCGGGCCCCCAGGTCGAGCAGGGCCGCGACGGTCATGTCGCCGCTGATGCCCGAGGTGCCGTCGATGATAAGCGTGTGCTGATGGTTGGACATGGAATGCTCCTTAACGGGCGCAGGGCGTGCCAGCGCTCAGATGATTGATAAGACTTGCCTGGTAGGCGGCACCAAAGCCGTTATCGATATTGACGACCGATACGCCGCTGGCACAGGAGTTGAGCATGGCGAGCAGCGCGGCTACGCCTCCAAAATTTGCGCCGTAGCCCACGCTGGTGGGAACGGCGATGACCGGACAGCTCACCAGACCGCCGATAACGCTCGCCAACGCGCCCTCCATGCCGGCGATGGCAATGACCACCTGTGCCTGGGCGAGTTCCTCGGCATGCGCGAGCAGGCGGTGCAGGCCGGCGACGCCTACGTCGTAGAGGCGGTCGACCTCGTTGCCATAGAACTCGGCCGTCAACGCGGCTTCTTCGGCGACGGGCAGGTCGCTCGTGCCGGCGCAGGCGACAACGATGCGTCCGTTGCCGGTAGGGGAGGGCTTGCCGCCCACGAGGGCGAGCTGGGCGTCCGGGACATACCCCAGGTCGATGTCGTTGCCGAGAAGCTCAGCGGTGTGCGTGGCTTTTTCGGCATCCAGGCGCGTGACCAGGATGCGCTCCTGACCGGCATCGCGCAGCGCTTCGATAATGGCGGCGATCTGCTCGGCGGTTTTACCGGCACCGTAGACAACCTCGCCGGCTCCCTGGCGTACCCCGCGTGAAAGATCGAGCTGTGCAAAGCCCAAATCGGCGGTTGGCGCCGTCTGGATGCGCGTGAGGGCGACTGCCGGAGTGACTGCTCCGCCGGCAACATCGCTCAGCAATTGCTCAAGATCTTGCTTATCCATCTATGTTCCCTTCGACGGCGCAAAGTCTAGCACTCAAAGGGTATGTTTCCGAACACTAAGACAAAATTGTTCGGAAACTATAGGACAGACTGATTCAATTGTTAGACGGATCGGCTAGTCACGCAGGATGATGTCCATGGCGAGCATGAGGTTGCGCTCGTCGATGGCAAACGGGGCGGCTTCGCGCGTCTTGGGCTTGGCACAAAACGCGATGCCCGTGCCCGCGGCCTGAATCATGGGGATGTCGTTTGCTCCGTCGCCAATAGCGACCGTGTGGGCTATGTCGACGCCGCACTCAACTGCCCAGTCCAGCAGCTGGATGAGCTTGGACTCCTTGGTCACAATGTCGGCAGCCAACTTACCGGTGAGCTTGCCGTCCACGACCTCCAGGCGGTTGGCCAGGCAAAAATCGATACCCGCGGCAGCCACGATCTTATCGGCGACCTCGTGGAAGCCGCCGCTCACCACGCCGACCTTCCAGCCCTTGCTGTGTGCCGAGCGCACAAGCTCCAGCGCGCCGGGGGTAAACGTCACGCGCGCAAAGGTGCGCTCGAACACACTCTCGTCCAAGCCGGCAAGCAGCCCCACGCGCTCCTCGAGCGCCTGCTTAAAGTCGAGCTCGCCGCGCATGGCGCGCTCAGTGATCTTCGCCACTTGCTGGCCTACGCCGGCCTCCTCGCCCAACAGGTCGATGACCTCCTGGTTGATGAGCGTGGAGTCGATATCCATAACGATGAGGCGTGCAGTCATGGCGGGCCTTTCCGAGTGCAGTTGTATTGGGGCACATTGTCGCACGTGACGAGCGCGGGCGGGCGCCGCGGTGCGTCAATTGTTTCGTCTCCGTCAAGTCTTTGGGCAGGAGCCACTTTTCCGCGGCACATCGGCACAGGTGCGATAAGATAGAACGCCATGTCTGGCTGCGCGGTTTACGCAGGCTGGGCAAATCTGTACGACGCCGCCCGGAACGACACGGGGCGGCACAGATCCATAAAGGAGGATCACTGGTATGAGCCAGACCCGTCCCATCGACGAGCATTCCATGCACACCCGTACCTGCGGCGAGCTTCGCCGCGAGAACGTGGGCGAAGAGGTCACCCTCACCGGTTGGGTGAGCCGTCGCCGCGACCACGGCGGCCTTATCTTCTGCGATCTTCGCGACCGCGAGGGCATCACGCAGCTCACCTTCGACCCCGAGCACTCCGACGGCGACGCCTTTAAGATCGCCGAGACCATGCGTCCCGAGTGGCCCATCAAGATCCACGGCGTCGTGCGCTCCCGTGGCGAGGAGACCACCAACACCAAGCTCGCGACCGGCGAGATCGAGGTCCTGACCGACCACGCCGAGGTGCTCAACACGTCCGTCACCCCGCCGTTCCAGATCGAGGACGGCATCGAGACCAGCGAGGACACCCGCCTGCGCTATCGCTATCTGGACCTCCGCCGTCCCGAGATGATGGCCAACCTCAAGCTGCGCTCCGACTTTACCTTTGCCATTCGCGAGGCGCTGCACAACCGTGAGTTCATGGAGGTCGAGACGCCCTCCCTGTTCAAGTCCACGCCCGAGGGCGCCCGCGACTTCATCGTCCCCAGCCGCATCCAGCCGGGCAACTTCTACGCCCTGCCGCAGTCCCCGCAGCTTCTGAAGCAGCTGCTTATGGTCGGTGGCGTCGAGCGCTACTACCAGGTTGCCAAGTGCTTCCGCGACGAGGATCTGCGCGCCGACCGTCAGCCTGAGTTCACTCAGGTCGATATCGAGATGTCCTTCGTGGATCAGAACGATGTCATGAGCGCTCTCGAGGAGGTCCTGTCCGATGCTTTCGGCCGCATGGGTGTTGAGATGCCCACGCCGCTGCGTCGCATGGACTACTGGGAGGCCATGGACACCTATGGCTCCGACAAGCCCGATACCCGCTACGGCATGCACCTGGTCGACCTGACCGACATCTTTGCCAACTCCAAGTTCAAGGTCTTCGCGACCGCTGCGAACGAGGAGGGCTCTGTCGTCAAGGCCATCAACGCCAAGGGCGCCGGCGTCTGGGCACGTGCCAAGATCGATAAGCTCGCCGGCGTGGCTTCCACGTTTGGCGCCAAGGGCCTGGCATGGATCGCCTTCCGCGAGGACGGCTCCATCAACAGCCCCATCGTCAAGTTCTTCTCGGACGAGGAGATGGCCGCTCTGCGCGAGCGCATGGACGTCGAGCCCGGCGACCTTGTGATGTTCGCCGCCGGCCCGCGCCTGCTCTCTGACGAGATCCTGGGCGGCATGCGTTCCCACATGGCCAACGCACTCGAGATCAAGCGCGAGGGCCACGACTTCCTGTGGGTCGTCAACTTCCCGCTGTTCCATTGGGACGAGGATCGCAAGGCCTATGCTGCCGAGCACCAGCCGTTCACTCTGCCGACCGAGACCGACATCGCCAAGATCGAGGCCGATCCGCTGGCAGCCGGTTCGTGCACCTACGACTTTGTCATGGACGGCTTTGAGGCCGGCGGCGGCGGTATGCGTATCCACAACGCCGAGATGCAGATGTCCATGCTCAAGCTCCTGGGCTTTACCGAGGAGCGCGCCGAGTCTCAGTTTGGCTTCCTCATGGAGGCCCTCAAGTTTGGTGCGCCCCCGATGGGCGGTTTCGCTCTGGGTCTGGACCGCGTGTGCATGCTGCTCACCGGTTCCGACTCCATCCGCGACGTCATGGCGTTCCCCAAGACGGCCAGTGGCTCCGACCTTATGTCGGGTGCTCCGAGTGCCGTTTCCGGCGCCCAGCTCAAGGACGTCAGCCTGCGCCTGATGTAGGCAAGCGGCTACATATTGCTTGCAACGAGGGAAGGACGTGTGCCTTCCCTCGTTTTTTATGCGCCGAGATTGTGAGGGTATATAGGGTGACCGGGCGTCGCGGAAAGTGCGACCCAGAATTCGGCAAAATAATGGGGCACAGTTTCCGGTTGAGCTGTCTAACGGAAACTGTGCCCCAGAATGAGCACTCAAAACGGGGCAGGCTTTCTGTAACAACTGTCTGGCGGAAAGCCTGCCCCAATTTCTTATAGCGAGTCTCTCTGGATCAGCTGCATGTGCATCACGGAGGTGGTGGGCTCGGCACCCTTGATCATGTCGAGCGCAATGTTGGCGGCCATGTGGCCTTCTTCGCGCAGGGGCTGGCGGACGGTCGTGAGCGCGGGGACGCAGCGCGTCGCAATCTCGTGATCGTCGAAGCCGACGACAGAAATGTCCGCCGGAACGGATAGGCCTGCCTCGTTGAGTGCGGTGATGACGCCAGCCGCGATACGGTCCGATCCGCAGAGCACGCCATCGAAAGCAATCTCGCGCGCGAGGATCTGGTGCATGGCCTGATAGCCGTCTCCGTTGTTCCAGCCGGTATAGATAACGTTTGCGTCTGGGAGGTCTTCGCCCAAGACGGCGCGGTAGCCGCGCAGGCGGTCGACAACGGCGGGGTTGTCTTGCGGTCCCAACACGGCGACGATATCTTTGCGCCCTCGCTCCTTCATAGCGAGCGCTGCAAAGCGTCCGCCCTCTTCGTCGTCAGAGTAGACCGTCGAGAACACATCGCGATAGGGGTGGCCCTCGAGCTGGCCGCACAACACGGTGGGTACGCCCAGCTCGCACAGTACCTCGAGCAGCTCGCTGCCCTTGTAGGGGGAGACGTCGATCACGGCGTCGAACGAGCGGCGCTCAAAGTGCTCGCGTGCGCGGTTGCGCTCATGCGTAGAAGACGCCTGCAAGATAACGGGCAGATAGGACGACTCCGACAGTTCCTCGGTAATGCCGCTCAAAAACTCGCTATAGGTGGGGTCGCTGAAGAGTTCACTCAGGGGCTCGGTCACGAGCACGGCGATGATTTCCGTGCGCCCGACAGCGAGCGCTCGGCCACGAGCGTTGGGGACAAAATTGACTTCCTTGGCCGCCGCGCGGACGCGCTTTTTGGTTTCCTCGCTAATGCGGGGCGAATCGTTGAGAGCGCGCGATGCCGTGGAGCGCGACACGCCGGCAGCTGCGGCAACCTCGGCAAGCGTAGGTGCGGTGCGAACTGGTTGGGTCATGGCGTCTCCTGGAAAATGCGGTCGATGTTGTCACTGATACGGGCTGGTGCGGATACAGCTTACTATAGTGCGTCTGAACAGCGTTCATGATATCCGGTGACCGGCGTCGTTTTGCAACCAAGCCGCAATCGAATACACCTCGTATGGGGGGAGATATCTGCGGGCGTGGCGGTTGCCTACGAGCTTAAGAACGATGTCTTGTGCTGTGTTTCGATACTCAGGGTGACATAAGTGTCGCGGTTGTACAACCGGTTGCACCGTTAACCCGGTCAAATCGACCGTTCAGCGGACAACCGGTTGCACAGCTTTTTGCATCGCCCGTAAGATAAGGACAACCGGTTGCACAAGAATCACTACGATGACGAAGGAGCATCACCATGGACGCCATTAACGATTGGGAAAACCAAGCGCTCACCCACAGGAACCGCCTGGCACCCCATGCGTACTTTATGGGCTACGAGACCGCCGATCTCGCTGCAACGTACAGCCGTGAGCTGTCGCGCGGGTTTGTCCAGCTGTCCGGCTCGTGGCAGTTCCGCCTCTTTGAGGGCCCCGCTGCCGTCTCCAACGAGGAACTCTCCACGTACAAGCCCGAGTGGGATCACGTGGAGGTTCCGCACCTGTGGCAGGTGGACGGCTATGGCAACCTTGCCTACACCGACGAGGGTTTCCCGTTCCCGGTGGACCAGCCGTTCGTTCCCTCCGACGACCCCACGGGCGTCTACCAGCGCATCGTCAACCTTCCCGCCGTTCCTGCCGGCGCTCGCGAGATCATTCGCTTTGACGGCATCGAGAGCTATGGCGAGCTGTACGTCAACGGCCAGTTTATCGGCATGACCAAGGGCTCGCGCCTGTCCGCCGAGTTCGACGTGACCGACGCGCTCGTCGAGGGTGACAACCTGTTTGCGGTCAAGGTTCTGCAGTACAGCGATGGTAGCTACATCGAGGACCAGGATATGTGGTGGGCCTCGGGCATCTTCCGCGATGTGTACCTTATGCAGCGCCCCGCCGCGCACCTGGTCGACTTTAGGTTCCGCACGCACCGCGAGGGCGATACCGCTCTGATTACGCTCGATACGGTGGCCGAGGGCGCTACCCGCGTCGTGTATACGCTCAGCGATGGCGAGAACGTGGTGGCTACGGGTGAGTGCATCGACGGCCATGCCGAGTGCAGCGTGACCGATGCCCACTTCTGGAACCCCGAGGACCCCTTCCTCTATGACCTTACGTTTGAGGTCTACGACGGTGACGAGGTCAGCGAGTACGTTCCGCATCGCCAGGGTCTTGCCGAGGTGACGGTCGAGGGCAATCATATCTACCTCAACGGCACTTACTTTAAGATGCATGGCGTCAACCGCCACGATCACGACGATCACAAGGGCCGCGCCGTGGGCCTCGATCGCATGCGCCGCGACCTGGAGCTCATGAAGCAGCACAACATCAACGCGGTGCGCACGTCCCACTACGCCAACGACCCGCGCTTTTACGAGCTGTGCGACGAGTATGGCATCATGCTGGTCGCCGAGACCGATATGGAGAGCCACGGCTTCGAGAATATCGGCAATATCGCCCTGGTCACCGACGACCCGGCATGGGAGCCGGCCTACGTCGACCGCATTGAGCGCCTGGTGATGCAGGAGCGCAATCACGCCTGCATCATTATGTGGTCGATGGGCAACGAGAGCGGCTATGGCTGCAACATCCGCGCGATGTACGCCAAGGCTCACGAGCTCGATGGTCGTCCGGTCCATTACGAGGAGGATCGCAACGCCGATACCGTCGACGTCATTTCCACGATGTACTCCCGCGTGTCGCAGATGAACGACTTTGGCGAGCATCCGTTCCCCAAGCCGCGCATTAACTGCGAGTATGGCCACTCCATGGGTAATGGCCCCGGAGGCCTGTCCGAGTACCAGGAGGTCTTCGATCGTTGGGATTGCATCCAAGGCCAGTTTATCTGGGAATGGTGCGACCACGGTCTGGCTGCTGTGACCGAGGACGGCGTTGCCTACGATATGTATGGTGGCGACAACGGCGATTACCCCAACAACAGCAACTTCTGCATCGATGGCATGGTGTTCCCCTGGCAGCAGCCGAGCCCGGGCCTTACCGAGTACGGCCAGGTCATCTGCCCGGTTCGCATGGCTTACGATGCCGAGGCGGGCGAGCTGACCGTCACCAACAAGCGTTGGTTTACCACCCTTGAGGATGTCTGCCTGTCGGCGGAGACCCTGGTGGACGGCGACGTGGTTTGCCGCAAGACGCTCATGCCCGGCGCGGTTGCCCCCGGCGAGTCCGTCCAGCTTCCGCTGGTGATTCGCGAGGCCGCAGTGGGCGAGACCCTGCTGACCGTGCACGCCTACACTATGGCTGCTCACGTCTGG
>UROA01000098.1 GCA_900549355.1 uncultured Collinsella sp.
GGTGCACTCCACCTGGACAGTCTGGGTCTCGTGATCGGCGTCGGCATCGGTCACGCCGACCACGTTGAGCAGCGCGGTCTCGACGGTGGCATCGCAATGGCCGCACATGAGGCCGGAAGTCTTGATCGTGTAACGCATAGGTATTCCTCTCTGTTGTGTCGGCTTTCCCAGACACCCGACCTTGACCTTCAAGCCGTCGCTCGCGTACCAAAGTACACGTCGCTCCTCTTTCGGGTCAATCTCGGGCACCTGGAAAACCCGTTCTAAATGGACTTAATGGTGAGCCTATTTTGCCACTTTTGGCTTAAAGGATTTTAGGCGCAGAGCGTTGCTTACGACGCACACGCTCGACAGGCTCATGGCGGCGGCGCCAAACATGGGCGAGAGCTGCCAGCCGGTGAGGGGGAAGAACACGCCCGCCGCCAGCGGAATGCCGATGCCGTTGTAGAACAGCGCCCAGAACAGGTCCTGCTTGATGTTGCGGATCGTGGCGCGCGAAAGCTCGATGGCGCGGGCGACGTCCATGAGGTCGCTGCGCATGAGTACCACGTCGGCGCCCTCCTTGGCGATGTCTGCGCCGGTGCCGATGGCGAGGCCCACGTCGGCGCGCGCCAGGGCGGGGGAGTCGTTGATGCCGTCGCCCACCATGGCGACCTTGCCGCCCGCATCCTGCAGCTCGCGCACGTGGCGCTCCTTGTCGGCGGGGAGGACGTCGGCGATGACCTGCTCGCGGCTCAGCCCCACGCGGCGGGCGATGGCCTCGGCTGTCACACGGTTATCGCCGGTGAGCATGCGCACGTCGACGCCAAGCGAGCGCAGTGCGGCGATGGCTCCGGCGCTCGTCTCCTTGACCTCGTCAGCCACGGCAATGGTGCCGGCAAGCTCGCCGTTCTTGGCAAAGAACAGCGGCGTCTTGCCCTCGGCGGCAAATTGCTCGGCAAGGACCGCGGGCACGGTAACGCCTAGCTCGTTCATCAGGCGCACGTTACCAGCGGCGATGGTGTTTTGCCCCTCGCGCGCCGTAACGCCTCGCCCGGGCACGGCGGCAAAGTCCTCGACGGCGCGCGCGACAATCCCTCGCGTCTCGCACTCGGCCATAATCGCCTCGGCCAGCGGGTGTTCGCTTGAGCGCTCCAGCGCGGCGGCCAGCTTGAGTAGCGCCTTTTCGCTCATGGCGGGCGATCCGTCGGCGCGCGTGGCTACCACGATACCGGTCCCGGCAGGCTTGCCGCGAGTGACCGTTCCCGTCTTATCGAGCACCACGGTGCCCACGCTGCGCAGATTCTCCAGCGCCTCGGCGCTCTTGAACAGAATGCCCATCTCGGCGCCCTTGCCGGTGCCGACCATAATAGCGACGGGCGTGGCCAGACCCAATGCGCACGGACAGCTGATCACCAGCACAGCGACGGCGGAGGTGAGCGCTTCGTTCACGCTACCGGTCAGTGCCATCCACGCCACGAAGGTCATGGCCGAGATCACGAATACCACGGGCACGAACACGCCGGCGACCTTGTCGGCCATGCGGGCGATGGGCGCCTTGGTGGCGTTGGCGTCCTCGACGAGCTGGATAATCTTGGCAAGCGACGTGTCGGCGCCCACACGCGTAGCGCGGAAGGTAAACGATCCGGTGCGGTTGACGGTGGCGGCGTTGACGGTGTCGCCGGCGGTCTTTTCCACGGGGATGGACTCGCCGGTGAGCGCGCTCTCGTCCACGGCCGAGCTGCCCTCGAGCACCACGCCATCGACAGGGACGGACTCGCCGGGGCGCATGCGCAGGACTTGGCCGGGAAGGATGGCGTCGACATCGACGGTGGTTTCGGTGCCGTCGTCGGCAACGACGGTCGCGGTCTTGGGTGCCAAGTCGATGAGCGCCTCGATAGCGCCGCCGGTCTTAGACTTGCTGCGCGTCTCGAGGTATTTGCCCACGGTGACCAGCGACAGGATGGTGCCGGCGCTCTCAAAATACAGATTGTCCATGCCCGTCATCATGGCCTCGTGGACCTGGCCCGCGGCCAGCTGGTCGGCCATGATAAACATGGCGTAGAGCGACCAGGCAATGGACGCGGTGGCGCCCACGGCAATAAGGGCGTCCATGGTGGGCGCGCCGTGCGCGAGCGATTTAAACCCGTTGATAAAGTACGCGTCGTTGACATAGACGATGGGGATGAGCAGGACGAGCTCGGTGAGCGCGAGCGTCATGCTGTGGGTGTGGTCGGTGAAGATGCCGGGCAGCGGCCAGCCGAGCATGTGCCCCATGCCTATGTAGAACAGCGGGATGAGGAATACGATTGAGACGATGAGGCGGGTGCGCATGGCGGAGGCGGCGGCCTCCAGCTTTTTGGTGGGCGACTCCATATGGGCGGTGCCGGACCTGGCTTGCGCACTTCCGCTTTGGACAGCGTCGGTGCCCGTGCTGATGGGCGAGGCCGAGTAGCCCGCGCGGTCGACAGCGGTGCAGATGTCGTCGGGGGAGACCTGCGCAGGGTCGTAGTCCACCAGCATAGAGCCGGCGAGCAGATTGACCGCGACGCTCTCGACGCCGTCGAGCTTGCTGACGGCGCGGTCCACGTGCGCCTGGCAGGCGGCGCACGTCATGCCGCCCACGTCAAACTTATCTTGAGCCATGGCTTCTCCTTTCTGTAATTTGGTGTTGGAATTGTTAACCATCCGATACTATACACCCATACCCCCTGGGGGTGTCCAGTGCAGAAATAATATATGAGATTTCGTTACAGATGAGGATGGATGGTTGGCCGATGGACCGTCCCAACCAATCATCTCAATCTGTAACAACTAGCAGGGAAAATGACCTCTAACAGTTACAGATCGAGACAATTGCCGGGAGGGGTCCCGTCACGGCAAGACGCCCGCTCCCTAGATGCAGAATCCGGGAATCACGCAGGTTCGCTTATTTGGCTTTCCCGCAGGCGTTGCGTACATAAAGACGTCGCCGTCGTGGCCCACACGGTTTATGTAGAGCGTGCCTTCGGTCTCCGATGTGTCAGGACTCGCTGTTCGTTCCCACCAGCAGGTGTCCTTGCCCTTCCACTGGCGGACCATCGTCGCGTTCGTGGAATACGGGCTCACCTTGAGCTCGCGGAACAGCTGGTACTCCTTGCCTTCGCCGTTGTAGATGTCTGCCAGGTAGTGATAGTCCTTGGCAAACGAATCGGGCGGTTGCGTACCGCACAGCTCGACCATGGCGGGCAGCCAAAGGGTTGCGGGCAACTCGCTCAGACATGATGCGCTGTTGGCGGCGCCAGCGTTATTCGAGATCTTTTTGACAGATTTGATGAGTGCGCGCAACTCGTTGGGTAGCAGCTTAAGGCCGTCGCCGTTGCGCCATCCCCGCAGCTCGCAATCGGCCCAGCCGGCGCTCGGCGGTTCAGCCGCAGCGTTGCGCTCGGCAATACCCGCATCGAACATAAACGTCAGTCCGGCCTTGCCCGTCCCGTCCAGAAGTTCATCGTGGCGGATGCCCACAAGCTGCGCGCCAACCTGCAACCCGTTGGTGAGCGTGACACGCTTGGTACACGGATAGGGGATACGCCCATCGGCATCGAGCAGGTGATAGCGCTTGGCAATCTCGCGTGCCTCGCTACGGGTCTCGGCGGCCTTTATCTTGAGTGAAATCTCCTGCAGCTGGTCCCAGGTGTAGTCGCCAAGTGAACCGCGGATGCCGTCCAGGTAGTCGGGGATGCCAAAGCCATGGGTTGCCGCGCCAATGACGCCGAGCCCCGCAACGGCTGCGACAACGCCACCGATAATAAAGCGGCGGCGGGGCATGGCATCGTGCCGGGCCTGCTCCAGGATCTCTCTCGCGCGCTCGCCGGCGACGTCGACCTTAAGGTGTGTACCGGAGTCGATGTCGATTGCGGCGTCACTGCCCGCGCCCTCGCGGCCCTCAGATTCTGCAGCGGGGAGGTATGCCGAGAGCGTCTCGAGCATCTGCTGCTCGGTAGGGCGATCGCCCTGTTCAACCGAGATGCCTTTCATGATGATCTGGACGAGTGCCTCGTCGTCATCGCATCGCGGCTCGAGCGGTGCCGGCTTGGTCTTGGTCTTTATGAGGTAGAAAGAGCCGGTTGCCGCGGCACCCGTCGACTCGACATCGAACGGTTTGCGACCGCTGTAGAGCTGGTACAGAATGCTCGAAAGCGCGTAGACATCGATTGCCGGCGAACGGCGAAGGGCCGCGATGCCTTCGATATCCTGCGTGAGCATCTCGGGCGCGGCGTATGCGGGCGTGGCAAAACGCCAGATGTCGGCGCGCCGGGTGATCGTGTCGTCGCCGAGAGCCATGGTCGCGGAGCCCATGTCGATGAGGCAGGGGTCAAAGGAGCAATCGGCAATCTGCTGCTCGAGCGTTCGGCTGGTGGTGCGGAACATGATATTGGCAGGCGAAAGGTCGCGATGGATGACCGGATTCACGAGGCCTTGGGTCATCAAGAGCGCACGAAGCACGGCGTTTCCGACGGCGGCGACCATCTGGGTGGTCAGCCCGCCCGAGGGGTCGTGAGGAAGCAGGGGCAGCGCCTGCTTGAGTGAGGTGCCCTCGACCCACTCCATGAGGATGAGCGGGTCGTCCTCGCACGATCCGTAGCCATAGACGCGCGGAAATCCGCGCAGGTGCGAGACGGTACACAGATGACGGTACTCCTCGAACAGCGCAGCGGTGTTGGCCAGGTGCGCTGCCGATTGCTCGGCGGAGCGGTCGGGGGCTTGGCCAGAGAGAAAGGCGTTGTCCTTGAGTAGCTTGACGGCAAAGACCTCGCCGCTTGTGTTGGTCGCGCGAAGCACGTGCCCGATGTTGCCGTTGTTGCGGTGGGCCGTCTGGAGAATAAGCGTCATAAACCGACGCTTGGCGTCGTCCTCGGCACTGGGGTCGACCGCCACGGCGGTGTCGAACGTATCGAGACGGATGAGTTTGTCGCCATAGGCGCTATCGGTAGTATCCATGGCGTTCCTTTGTCTGGCATGGGTTGCCGCGCGTACACGTGAGCAGTGCGGATATCGGTAAAGTACCATGATAGCCGCACTGCTCACGTGTACCGCTGAGTATTGTCGTTTACGACGCAGAAGGTAGAAGACGAAAGACGGACGGCGACCGTCTTCCGATCGCTGTCCGTGCTAGTCCACAATGACAAGGAATGTCGTGTAGAGACCCAGATGGAGCCTGTCGCTGTTGGCGATTTCCACGGGGGGATAGACTTTGCCGGGTTCGCGTTGGTCGCGCGGCGGCTCAATCACAATATCGCCGTCGCCCGCGCCCGATTCGAGCACTGTGCCGTTGGTCGATCCAAGGCCCTGGGCGTACCAGTGCTCACCCTCGAGCCAAATACGAAGATGCTCGCGCGAGGCGTCGGCGCCTACATCGGTGATGCTGGGCGAGGTTTTGGGCAAAGAACCAATCACGGTGCCGCGCGGATCGCGTGTGAGGGGATGGATTTGCATGTCGGCGCAGTTGTCGGCATGGGTTCTGAGCAGACCGAGGTTGGGAGCGACGGTGTGCGGCTGCTCCAGGCTGCTCATAAAGCCATGTCCGACGGTAGTTTCGGTGGTGCCAAAGTGCCCGCCCGTCTTGCTGTCGCAAAAGCGCTCGACGGTGGCCACGCCCTGAACGGGATCGGCGAGCGCCCCCGTTGCCACAAAGAGCATAAGGTAAAGCGTGCTTTTCTCGCGCACGGCATTGCCGTCAAAGTTGTCGATGCGATTGAGGGCATTTGCATATAGGCGGCTGTCCAGCTTGTAGCTGGCGAGAGCCGACATCATTTCGTTGGCGGCCGGACCGCGATAGTGCTCGGCGATTGCCCGATAGGCGGACTCGCCGCCGCCGAGCTTGCTGCAGATTGCCGAGGAAAGGTTGAGCGTGGTGACGGTAAAGTCGCTGTAGATGGAGGGCGCGCACTGGTCAGGCTTGCGATGGACGATGTAACGGGTGAGATACGAGCGGTTGGAAGAGCATTTCTCGAGCAGGGTACTGCCGAGATAAGAGTTTCCATTGATGAGCATTCGGGCGATCTCGAGATGTTTAAGACCGCCGAACGAGCGAATATCGTTATAGAGGACCGAGCAAGGCGTCTCTGCTGCCACGGATACCTCCTTTGATTGCTTCCTAGCCAATATGGCGATAGGAATTAATGGCCCCCGGTGGGCGACGTATTAAATGGCTGCGCAATATATAGCGTAACCAAAGCAACATTATAGGCCACATGTTCGAAATTGCAGGAAGACCGAGAGATTTGGTTTGGACTGGACGGAAATCCCCCTCTGTCTTGATCTATAACAATTAGGACCGATTTTACTCGGTAATTGTTACAGATTGAGACGCTTGTGAACCGTGTCGACCGTTTGTCTCGATCTGTAACACGTAGAGGAAGATTCGCCCTGTAGATGTTACAGATTGAGACAATCAGCCGGGCCCACCTCGTCCGCCTCGTCATCTGTGGTTTACGTGGGGGCATACGGAGTGCGGGTATACTAACCGGCGGCGAATCTGCTCCATCGCTTAGAGCTGCTGCGTCTGGACGGCGTGTGATAGGGCTGCCAAAGCGATCGCCAGCGTGCTGAGCAACGTCCTCTCTGTGCGCACCTGTTTTTTTATGTATTAGCGCACTACCAAGCACGCCCGCGCGGCCGCATGCCGTGCCCATTGCGCGTGCAGATAAGGAACAACAACATATGCGTAATTCTGTATCTGACGTCACCGACGCCGAGATCCTGGACGAGGCCCGCGAGGCCATGACCCAGGCTGCCTTCGATGCCGCCGATGAGGCCAATGCTGCCCAGGCCGTCGAGTCCGCTACCGAGAGCCTGCCTGCCTTTGACGAGCTGGGGCTTTCCGACGAGATGCTCCGTGCTATCGAGAACCTGGGCTACACGGCGCCTACGCCCGTGCAGGCCGGCTCGATCCCCGTAGTGCTCGAGGGCCGTGACCTGCTTGCCGCCGCTCAGACCGGCACCGGCAAGACGGCCGCTTTTTTGCTGCCGACCATGAATAATCTGGAGCACATCGCTCCTCCCAAACCCGTGCGCGAGCGCGGCGGCCGCAACCGTCGTCGCGGTGCTAAAAAGCCCGAGGGCAACGGCCGCGGCCCCGTGATGCTCGTCATCACCCCTACGCGCGAGCTTGCCCAGCAAATCGACGAGGTCGCGAGCAAGATCGCCGACGTCACCGGCCATGTTGCCGTGACCGTCGTGGGCGGCGTGAGCTACAAGCCGCAGACTGCTGCCCTCAAGTACGGCTG
>UROA01000099.1 GCA_900549355.1 uncultured Collinsella sp.
CGACGACGCAGCGCCCCGCCCGCCTGTGCACGGCTACCGTAGCTGGTGTAGCGGCGAAGCTGAGCGTGCACGCGCGCGACGAGCTCCAGCGGACGAAACGGCTTAACCACGTAATCGTCCGCGCCAAGCGAAAGGCCCTCGATCTTGTCTTGCTGGGCATCGCGCGCCGTCAGCATGATCACAGGATAGGTATGGCTGGAACGGATCGTACGCAGCAGCTCAAACCCATCGATATCGGGCAGCATGACATCCAGCAGCGCCAGATCGAACTCCTGCTCCAAGATTGCCTTGGCAGCATCGGCCCCGCTATAGGCAATCTGGACGTCAAAGCCTTCTTTTGTAAGGTAGATGCCCACTAGGTCGGCAATGGCCTTCTCGTCATCAACTACCAGTATGCGCTCGTTCATGCGTGCTCCTCTCGCGCTCCATTATGCCCGAGGGGGCGCCCGTCACACACAACAAGCGTGGGTGATTAAGTCGGCCTTAAGCACCCTTGTGCCCGTTCGGGCGCGGATGTGGGCCACGCACGCACGCGATGATCGCCGACGCCGGCAAACGATATACTCTAGTTTCAGAAGAGACCATCCCGTCGAAAGCGAAATCCGTGAAGTCCCTCACCTCTTTTGCAAAGCGCTCAGCCCAGCTTGCCGCCGGCTTTGTCTGCGCTATCGCCCTTGCCGCTGGCGTGCCCACCGTCGCCGGCGCCCAAGTGCTCACGACCGACAATGTTTGCGGCAAAACCGCCGATGTGCGCGGTATCACGGCCGAAAACCTGCCCGATATCGATGCAACCAATGCCCTCGTCATGGGCAAAGACGGCACCGTCTACTATGCCCGCGGCGCCGATGAGCAGGTCAAGATTGCCTCGATCACCAAGGTCATGACCGCAATCCTAACCGTCGAGAATTGCAAGATGGACGAGAAGGTCACGGTGAGCAACGCCGCAGCCACCGTAGGCAATTCGACCGCCGGCTTGCTCGAAGGCGACGAGCTTACCGTGGAGCAGGCGCTGCGCGGCCTGATGATTCCCTCGGGCAACGACGCCGCCATCGTGCTCGCCGAATATGTGGGCAAGAAGATCGACACTAAGACCAAAGACGCCGAGGCCACATTTGTGAAGGCCATGAATGAGCGCGCTCAAGAGCTCGGCTGCACCGGTACGCTTTTTGAAAACCCGCATGGTCTGGACTTTGATGAGTGGGCTGGCAATATGCACTCAACCGCACACGACGTAGCGCTGATGATGCAGGAGGCCATGAAAAACGACACGATCCGCGAGGTCGTAGCGAGCGAGGATTCCTGGATCGAGGTCACGGGCGCCGACGGCACCGACCATTCGCATTCCATGGACACGCATAACTATTTGCTGGGCCAAGATGGCAACATCGGCGGCAAGACCGGCACCACCGACGACGCGGGCTATTGCTTTACGAGTGCCTACAACCGCGATGGCGACGAGATCTACACCGTCGTTTTGAACTCCACCACCACCGATCAGCGCTTTACCGATACCGCCACCCTTGCCAACTGGTACTACGACCACAAGGTGACGGTCGCAATCGCCAACACGCAAGAGAAGACCGCCAACGGCAACCCGCTTATGGCGCGCATTAGTCAAACCGACTGGACGGATAAGACAATCGACGCCACGCTCGCCGATCCCACGGCGCAAGCGACCGTGTTTTCCCTTGCCGGCGAGGTGACCGAAAAGGTTAGCTACGACGATCTTTCGGGCACGGTGCATGTGGGCGACAAGGTGGGCAGCGTTACGCTCAAGCAGGACGGCACCAAGATCGCCGTCATGGACCTGGTTGCTGACGAGGAAGGCGCAGGGCCGAATCCCATTGAGTGGCTCCTTGTGAAGCTCGATCGCTTGGGCCGCCGCATCGACAACCGCCCGCTCACAGCCGAGAGCGAGACCGTAGCCAAGGCACCCGAGGTGTAAGGTCGAAGAACAATACACTCGCTGAAAGGAGGTGTCCGAAAGGATGCCTCCTTTTTTTGAGGGTTCGAATCCCCAGCCTCCTTTCTCCGCACAAAAAAGGGCCCCAAATGGGACCCTTCTTCAAATTCGTACTGGCGGAGAGCTGGGGATTCGAACCCCAGATGCCCTTTTGGGGCATACTCGCTTAGCAGGCGAGCACCTTCGGCCTCTCGGTCAGCTCTCCGTAACAGCCGTTCTATAGTAACCAAACAGCCAAGGATGGGCAAGAGGAAATTTTCTAATTGCCTAGCATCCTTTCCTCCTTGGAGGCTTCGCCTACCCCAGCGAGCGGTTGAGGGAGCCGAGCTCGTCGTTGCCCATGGTGCGCCACATTTGGAAGATGCAACCGCGTGCCAGGAAAAAGAAGCCGTTGTCGACCAGTTGCACAGCGGCATCTGCCAGCTGATTCGTCACGGCGGACACTGGCGGCAGCTCGAGTCCAGCCTTGCGGATGGTCTCGACCGCCTCCTCGAACGTCGGAGGCTCGCTGACGCCCATCTCATTCATAAGGCCCTGCATTTCTTCCAGCGCACTACTGCCCGATTCCTCACCGCGCGGCACCAGACGGTAACAAGCCAGCGCTAGGTCGAGCTGATCGCAATTCCAATAGGCAAACGCCAAGCGATAGAACAGGTAGCCGATTGCAGAACGATCGCTGGCAATACGTAGGCCGTGGCGCGCCACCTCGATAATCTCGTCAAAGCGCTCCAGACGCGCAAGCACGTTGATGAGCGCAAAGTGCGATTGCATGGACGATCGTGCCAGATCGTAAAGATGGCGCACCTCGGGCAGTGCTCGTTCAAAGTCCTCTTGCTCGGCGTAAAAGCTGCAGATCTCGTGCTGGGCAAAGTACAGTGCATCGGGCGCACGAAGGATTCGCACAGAGCGGTCTTCTTCCAACACCGGTAGCACCATGCGCACCAGCTGGTTATCGCAAAACTGCGTTTGAACCGGACCTGTCGCCAAAAGCTCGGCGACGGCGCACTTAGCCTCCAACTCCTCAACAAGACGGGAAAAGCCTTCAAAAGCACCTGTACGGTCGACTTTTGCCTGCTCGCGCAATTCAACAACACGGGCCACGTATGGGTCGTCGTCCTCTTCCATGACCTCCAACTCGTCAGCCGTATCGGCAAGCAGCAAATCGCGCAGCGCCGGCGGAAGCGTGCGATGGTCATCACGCGGACGAGCATGAACCTCCGCAGGTTCAATCGTCTCCGGAGCAGTTGACTCATACGCCTCAAGTACACGCTTGCACGGCATATCGTCCATGTCCATGCTCTCAAGATCCTTGGCGACAGGCACGCAATCGGCCAGATAGGCCGCGCGCCCAAAGAAATACGTTGCGACAACGCGCTCGCCCTGCTCACTGTCGGGAGCAGCAATCTGCACATAGCAGCGCGTGATGCAGGTGCCCGCGGCAAAACACGCTGCCGCAAGCGTGAGTGCCACGCGCGCATCGTGTTCCGCGGCCCAGACCGCGCGCGTGTCCTCGTCTAGCTCGCGCCAGGCGTCATCTTGAGCGTCGTATTCACGTTGCGGCATGGCATCCACGACAGACTGCCCAAACCGAACGAGCATAATCCCCTCGGCAACGTTTGCCCGATAGGTATAGTCGAGCCGTGTGACAACGTTAAGTGCCTCGACGATACGCGCGAAGCGGGTACGCACATCCCACTCACCGCCCGGCTGGCAAGCCACCGTACCCGGTTTGCCCCACGGGTTATCGCTCGAGGCCGTATCGAGCAGTCGGGGAACATCGTTGGTCGTCTTGGCGATATGCCACGAATCAAAGAGCGCGCAGCCCTCAAGGCTCGGCGAGGATGCCGCAGGGACCAATCCGACCCCGATGCGCTCAAGGATGCCGGAGAGGCGGTTGAGACGACACTCGATGGCAAGCAGCATGTCAATCTCATCCTGATCCAGCAGGCTACGATCAAAATTGAGATAGAAAAGCTTTGAGCGATCAATGCGAGCCAGGCTCATTTCGGACTTGGCGGCAATGGTGCGCAGACGGGGCAAGTCAATTTCGCTCATAAGGGTGGCGGCATAGCGCTCGATACCGCTCGGATTCTCGGCATGGTCAACGCGGTAAAGCAGCGTCTCGATAGCATCGGGGAGCGGTGACGTGTTAAAGCCCAAAAACACCTCGACCGGCTCGGGCAACTTTACGAGCTTGATCTTGTCGACAACGTTTTGCATGTCCGCATCGAGACCGTCGACGCCCGCCGTGTTCGCAATAGCGCTTTCGGAGTTGGCAAATATCACGTAGCGCAGGAACATCGACGCCATGAACTCGCCGTAAGGAAGGGAGCGGGCCGAATTCCATGTCTCGTGATCGGACTGCTCGCGCATGGGGCCTTCGGGAGAGCCGGCAGTTTGCGCACACGTACGCATTGCACCGTTGGCTTCCCTTACCATAATCTCACCAATACTGGAATCCGACTCGTCAAGGACCAGCTCCATGTCGGGATCGTTGGGCAGCGGAGCCTCGCTAACGGGGCGGTCCACCTTGTACACCTCACCCGAAACGCTTACGTAGCCCAAAAGCGACACATGGCTTTTGCCAACGAATTCGACGACATAACAAGATTCATGCTGGTCCTCGCCAAAGAGTTTCCAGACCACGCCATATGAGCGCCCCGCAGGCTGCTCGGGCATCGCCGGAAAGCGCTTCTTGGGATCGAGAAACCTGAGCTTGTATGTCGGACGCTCTGCCACGAAGTATCACCCTGATCGGTCGCTTGAAGAAGGAGTGGTCACGGATGGGCCGCGACACCTACTCGAAATCTTACACGAGTCGACAGGAAATAGTCCCTTTGGACGAAAGCACTCAAGCTGGCGTAAAAGAAAAGCCCCCGTTGCCGGGAGCTTTAATCTCAAATGGTGCGGCGTATAGGATTCGAACCTATGACGTTCTGATTCGTAGTCAGACCCTCTATCCAGCTGAGGTAACGCCGCAGCGCAAGACATATAAAACCACTTTAGCTTATTGGAGTCAAGCACAATCTCAAACTTTTTTGTGGAACGCAGTTTTGTCATGCTGCTCCGCATATACCGCTGTTCCCCGTACGATCGATTGGCTTTTCGATCACGTCGAACTTGGCATCAAGTTCCCTCAGGAGCGATCTCACCCGCTGGGCACAATCATAATCGGCAAACGAGATACTCAGCATGCGCGCGACCTGGTTGGAAGTCCCAACTCCATAGAATTGCTCCAGCGCCACAAGCCCCTCGTGCGCCACAAACGTCTCGACCACATGCGGCGACTCCTCAAAGCACCATTGTGTCAACGGACCCTCACTCGTCTGCCGAACCACCAGGCCGCCCATGCCAGACGGCTCACACGTTACAAGCAGGTACTCCCCGCCCTCGTCGCTCTCAAACAAAACCACCCGATCATCAAACAGCTCCATCGCGTCCCCTTTCTCTCGCTCTTATTTAGCAAAAGCATAGCAGGTAGATGGCTGTATACAGAACAGTTGTTCGTGTGTTTTCTATTGAGCTGTCCGCACAGCATGGTATGGACCTACGCACGAAATAGGGCGCCCCCGAAGGAGCGCCCTTGCATATCCCCTATGCAGGCAAGTTACGCGACCGGCTCGATCTTCTCGAGGCCGCCCATGTAAGGACGCAGAACCTCGGGAATCGTGATGGTGCCGTCGGCGTTCTGGTAGTTCTCCAGAATGGCGGCCATGGTGCGGCCGGCCGGCAGGCCGGAACCGTTGAGCGTGTGCAGGTAGCGCGAACCCTTGAAGTTCTCGGGGTCGCGATACTTGATGTTGGCGCGGCGAGCCTGGAAGTCACCGCAGTTGGAGCAGGAGCTAATCTCCTTGTAGGCGTTGTAGCTCGGCAGCCAGACCTCAACGTCGTAGGTCTGACGGGCAGAGAAGCCCAAGTCGCCGGTGCACAGGCTAATCACGCGATACGGAAGGCCCAGCTGCTGCAGCAGGTACTCGGCCTCGGCGGTCATGCTCTCGAGCTCATCGTCGGACTCCTCCGGCTTAGCGAACTTGACCATCTCGACCTTGTCGAACTCGTGCTGACGGATGATGCCGCGGGTGTCGCGACCGGCGGAACCGGCCTCCTCGCGGAAGCAGGGGGTGAAGGCGGTGTAGCGACGCGGCAGAGTGTCGGCATCGAGGACCTCGCCGGCATGCAGGTTGGTAAGCACGACCTCGGCGGTGGGGATCAGGAAGTTGTCGCCCGAGACGTGATAGGCGTCGTCCTCGAACTTGGGCAGCTGACCCGTGCCAAACATGGTCTGACGCTTGACGACGATGGGCGGCCACCACTCCTTAAAACCACGGCTGGTGTGCGTATCGAGGAAGAAGTTGATGAGGGCGCGCTCCAGGCGGGCGCCAGCGCCACCGAGAACGGTAAAACGGCTGCCGGAGAGCTTGTTGCCGCGCTCGAAGTCGAGGATGTCCAGATCGGTGCCCAGATCCCAGTGCGGCTTAAAGTCGAAGTCGAACTCGCGCGGGGTGCCCCAGCGGCGACGCTCGATGTTCTCGTCCTCGTCCTTGCCGTACGGCGTGGCCTCGCAAGGAATGTTGGGCAGGTGAGCCATGAAGTCGTACTGCTCCTGCTCGAGAGCAGTGCGGCGCTCGGCCAGACCGTCAATCTTCTCGTTGACGGCGCGCACGGCCTCCTTGGCGGCCTCGGCCTCGTCCTTCTTGCCCTCCTTCATCAGGGCGCCGATCTTCTTGGACTCGGCGTTGCGCGTAGCCTGGAGCTCCTCGACCTCGGTGATGACGGCACGACGCTCGTCGTCGAGCTCAAAGAACTTCTCGCGATCCCAAGACGTCTGGCGGTTAGCCATGGCGACATCGATGGCATCGGGGTTCTCGCGAACAAACTTGATATCAAGCATTAGATCCTCCGGCGATATACATTCCATTTAGGTTGCAACCTTGTACATGTATGGGCAAGTATATACTTATGAGCGTTTACGACCCAACTCAACTACGCAAGAAGGCACCCAATGGACGCAGTTTTTTCCTTTTTGTTTGGCACCCGCACCGGTTTTGCCATCCTTTTCGCCGGCGGCATCCTGTTATTTGCGATTCTTGCCTTTGTAATGGAGAAGCGTACCCATAAGATGTACGTCGACCGCGGACCCAAGTCCGAGGATGAGGAAGACAGCTTCTGGGACTAACCTGCCAAAAAGGGACAGGTTTATTTTGGTCGGTTTTATCTGGGCAAACGCAAGC